>JAPYOO010000275.1 GCA_029938135.1 Bermanella sp.
GATAATCCATACCCCACGCTGTCACTTTTTGTCACTAGCCTTGCCGCCACTAAATCTTTAATACGATTATTGATGGTAGTAGGAGACAAATCATCACAGCGGCCCTGCAATTCTCTAAAGCTGCAGGGTCCCTGATTAAGCTCCCACAAAATACGTAATACCCACTTGGTGCCCAATAAATCTAGCAGCTGAACAATTGGTCTTTGGCTCATATTGGTTTCCAAACTCAAAAAAGGTTGCGCTACACATTATGTAGCGTATATTGAAATCGTCGCTACATATTATGTAGTGCATAATAACCCCGTTAATGCATCATTACAAATCACAAGGTAAACAGACTAATGGCCACCTCACAAACAACTCAAACGACACCGCGCATTAAGCCCTTATCACCGCCCTATGCCAGCCAGGTTCAAGCAAACTTTGATACCATTATGCCCCCTGGCATGGCACCTCTAAATATATTTAGAACAGTCGGCCATAACCCCCGCGTGTTACAGCGCATGGTGAGCGGGGGCCTATTAGATAAAGGCAGCATTACGGTCAGTGACCGCGAGCTGGTTATATTGCGCACCTGCGGTTTATGCGGCGCCGAATATGAATGGGGTGTACATGCGGCAATTTTTGCGGGCAAGGCTGGCATTAGCCAAGCACAAATTAATGATACCCACGCGCCCACCTCAAATTTAAGTTTGTGGTCACCCCAGCAACAACTGCTTATTGCCCTATGCGAGCAACTCCACAATACCAACCGTGTAGAAGATACATTATGGGAAAAGCTGCAAACCCATTACCAAGCCGAGCAACTTATTGAACTGGTGATGGTGGCAGGCTTGTATCACGCCGTAAGTTTTATGGTGAATGCTTGTCAAATTACACCCGAATCTTTTGCGCCCACTTTCCCTCGCGCTTAGGCCCCACCTTAACTCCCCGTAAAATATAAGCCCTCATTTTAGTCAGTGTTAATCGCATGCTGACGACAAAAATGAGGCATAAACCTGTTAGCGTTATTGATACATCTGGCCACTGCGTATTGGTGTAAGCCGTTTACAGTATTGTGATGCACATTTTTTCTGCGGATCCCTATCAATACAGGGGCATTTTTTGGGCTGTCATGTTTATTTTACAAACACTGATGCCAGAACTTGTATGGCCTTTACATTAGGGTGTTTACATTGTTCATACTGTTAAATTTAGGAGTGTCTTCATGGCCAACCCCATTAGTGCCAATATATTACAAGAACAAAAAAACCTGAAAGACAGTCGTGAATTAAAAGCGGGGCAAGAAAATTTTTACCGAATTTGGCAAAGCTATTGCTCCCCTTACTCTCATAAAGTAATGACCTACATGAACTATAAGGGCATTCCTTATAAACGCATGGAAGCCGATATGATCAGTATGGGCGGCGAAGTTAAAACCTTAGTGGGGCAATCCATCATTCCCGTGATCCTCACGCCAGATGAACAAGTCATGCAAGACTCTACCCCTATACTTGAGCACTTTGAAAAAACGTATCCGCAAAAGTCCACCATTCCCACTGATAATCGCCTGGCCTTTATTATGTGGTTGCTTGAAGAATTTAGTGATGAATACATGCCGCGTATTCATATGCACACACGCTGGGGAAATGAGCAAAACAATCGCACTATGGGCCATAGAATTGCGCGTGGGTTTACTTTTGGCAACCCCAGTATGACATCACAAAATTTAGGGCCGGTTATTTCAAATCGCCAAGAAGGTTTTAATAAACACTTAGGTTTAAGTGATCCAAGCATTAAGCCCAACATGGATCAACAAATATTAGACTTATTGGCCATATTAGAAGAACACTTTACACATCAGCAATTTTTATTAGGTTTTAAACCTTCAATGGCTGACTTTGCATTATACGGTCCGCTTAAAATTCATTTATTTAACGACCCTCAGTCCAACGAAATTATGGAAGTGAATGCACCCCGCACGTGTCGTTGGATGGACACTATTATGGATTTAGGGGATACGCGAGGCTGCGCCGGACAAACTGAATTTGGCGAATGGATCAACCTGGACCAAGGTATGCCTGCCAGCTTAAATGCGCTACTGGGGTTTGTCGCCAAGACCTACATGCCGTTTGCTAAGGCCTGCGCCATTGCCGGTAAAGATAGAAACAAATCGTTTACCGCCACCGTGTACGGCGCACCAGCCACCTTTAGTGTGCACCAGTATCGTGTATGGAGCTTTGAGCAGTTGCAGCTTAAGTACCTGTCTCTTGAAGGGGCCGACAAACACTTCATAGATGAAATTCTTACCGGTTGTGAGATTTTACCCACCTTTATGGAGGGTGACATTATTCACAATGCACTTTTTGACGGATTCACCCCGCCTTTTGTTGTTGATGGTATTAGCGATGCCCGTGCTAAACACCTTAAAAGTAAAGGCAAAAAGGTCACTGGAGTGTAGCCATATTGTTAACTTAGCCTGACGCTATATCAACGTACTGTCAGGCTCGTTCACCCTTACTAAAAAATGTAATTTACATGTTTAATTAAACACAACAAAGCCTAATCAAAATAATAATAAGCACTCTTAGTTAGTGCCTACTAAATGAGAAAATCCATGATTGAAGCATATTTAACGCCGCTAGAATGCCTATACAAATGGGAAACCACCCGCGCCAACGATATTTATTTAAGGCAGCCTAGAAATCGTATTTGGCAAGAATACAGTTTTAGTGAGGTGGCAGATGAAGCACGCCGTATGGCAGCGGCATTGGTGGCGTTGAATATTAAAAAAGGCGATAGAGTCGCACTTCTTTCTAAAAACTGTGCAGAGTGGATTATAAGTGACCTGGCCATCATGATGACGGGCGCCATTAGTGTACCGCTTTATCCTACCCAATCTGATGACTCTATTAAATATGTGCTAGAGCACAGCGGGGCCTGCGTTGTCTTTGTGGGCAAACTGGATAACCCAGAACATGTGCAAAATATTATTCCAAAATCCATAACACAAATTGGATTTAACTATGAGGGCATCACAACCTCATTAATGTGGAACGATCTTGTAAAAAAGCATGCGCCTCTGGCTAAACCCTACAAGCCCACTTACCAAGATATTTATACCATTGTGTACACATCAGGTACCACGGGTAATCCTAAGGGGGTTGTTAATAACTATTACGCGGCATCGTTTGCCGCCACCCAAGGGGTTAATAGTTTTGGCCTTACCCAACAAGACCATGCTATTAGCTTTTTACCTTTGGCCCATGTGGCCGAACGGGTATTGGTTGAGTTGCCTAGTTTGTATGCAGGATACACCGTTTCTTTTGCGGAATCGTTAACAACCTTTGCCCAAGATTTAAAATTGGTTAACCCCACCCGCTTTTTCGCTGTTCCGCGTTTATGGACAAAGTTTCAAATGGGGGTATTAGAAACTCTACCGCAGAAAAAACTCAATCTATTACTGAGTATTCCGCTGGTGCGCGGCCTCGTTAAAAAGAAAATACGCAAAGGTTTGGGGCTTGATAATTCAACTATGTTTATTTCAGGCGCGGCGCCATTGGCGGTGTCGGTTATGGAGTGGTTTGCGCGTCTTGATATTAATATACAAGAAGGTTACGGCATGAGTGAGAACTTGGCCTATGGCAGTGTAAACCGCAGTGAAGACAATCGTTTTGGCACCGTGGGCCAACCGCTGAAAGATTGCCACATTAAAATATCCGATATCGGCGAGATACTCATTAAAAGCCCCGCCACGATGCAAGGCTATTATCTAGATGATGAAAAAACCTTAGAGGTTATTAAAGGCGGCTATTATCATACCGGTGACAAGGGCGAACTATGTAATGATGGCTTTTTAAAAATTACAGGGCGCATTAAAGACACCTTTAAAACGGCTAAGGGTGAATTCATTACCCCCAGTCACATTGAAAACCTTTTACTAGAAAATACTGATATTGAACAACTGTGTGTCTTGGGACTGGGTTTAGCCCAACCCATGGCCTTGATTGTTTTATCAGAACAAGCACAGTCTAAATCCAAAGAAGAAGTGAGACATGAATTAACCAATACGCTTAACAAGGTCAACAAAATCCTTAAGTCCCATGAAGTGCTTAATGGTTTGATTGTGGTTAAAGAAGAATGGTTACCCGAGAATGGTTTAATGACCCCCACCCTTAAGGTTAAACGTAATGAAGTGGCGCAGCATTATGCGGCCATTGTGCAAGAATATGCTGAGGCTAAATCCGTGGTGTGGGAATAACGATTCTTAGTTATTAGTAGATTGCCATCTAGTATCTTAAGTG
>JAPYOO010000276.1 GCA_029938135.1 Bermanella sp.
TCTGTATCTGTATCCGTATTGGTATCTGCAGCAGAACCCGTGTCCTGGTCGTTTTTATTGTCCTGGTTGCCAGCTACATCGCTTCCAGATTGAATGGATAAAGTGGCGTTTTCCTGGCCACAGGCGCTCAAAAATAAGCTTGAACTCATCAGCAGCGACATAAGTAACGCGTTGTGTTTCATGAATAGCGGACCTTGAACAATATGAAAATATTAATAGGCCACTAAGATAGCTAATAATCTCATATGAAAATATTCACTAGAGGTAACAAAGAAGTACAACTAAAGATGCAGGGGAGAAATAGTAAAAAAATATGAATGTATAAGGTTAATGCGTCGTTCTACGGTGCAGTAGGCTCGTCATACTGCAGTAAATCAAATTGCTGAATGTTGCTATTGGTATTAAGTGAGCGCGCCATACCCGTGTTTGAATCTGCATTTTTTTCATTAAACAATTGTAAAAAACGCATGCCTTTTTGGTAAGGCAAGCGCAGCATAAAGACCCCAGATGGCACCGCCATAGTATGGTGAGTATCGTCTTGGTTGACATTACCCTCGCTTAATACCCCACGTATAATCGCCGGATTGGCTAGAGTGCCGTTTAATAAAGTGTTATCTAACGTATCCAAAATACGATACTGAATATCTTGTTGTTGATTTTCGTGGTGCACAAATTCAGGTAACGTTTGGCTTAAATGTTTAACGCTCACTACCTCATACTGCTGAGCGTTAAAACGCACCTTAATTAACAGTGTGCCAGCGGCACAGGCCAACTGGGGTAGGGTGATCAGTAAGCTTAACAACACAGTTTGGCTGATAAATGTATTTATGTTCATGTCTTTAATAACTCTTTTGATCTTTTAATAATGGCGTAGTGTGTGTTTATCAATTTAATGTATGGGCGGTTAATCCAGGCTTACCCACCAGGTTAACGTATCTTGGCTAACGTGGCGGCTGTCTTTGCGGATCACTTGGCTGCTATCAACAATACTGGCTTGCACCACGTAACTTTGCTTTTGATCGTTAACGGTCAGTAAGTTAGGTAGGCTTGCTTGCACCACTACATCATTTACGCGCCATTCAATATTTTGTAAATCGGTGCCCAGTGCCAGTTCAATTTCAAATTGTTGCTCATCCCCCGCCTGCTTAACCGAGCCGGTAGCGGGTAGCGCTTGGTAATAGGTGCCGCTGTGTTCATAAAGGGCCAAGCTCCAGGCTTCTAGGTTTACCGCTTCAAACGGTTGCCCTAGGGTGCGCATCACTGAATTTTCAGTGGGTCGCCATACGCCGCTTGGTAAATAATTGCCCCCTTCAAAAATATTAATAGCCCAGGCGTTTTCATCTTCAAGCCAGTGCCTCCATTTTACGCTGTCGGCATCATTGTTTAACGTAAGGTTGGGTTGGCTGGGTTCTGTGGCGGGCAGGTTAACCCCCCCATAAGTGTATTCATCCCCAAGGTTGGCCAGTCCATGCCCCAGTTCGTGAATAATAGTGTTGTTTAAGTTTCGGTTCATGGAGCTCGTAATAATATTATTGCCCAGACTAGCCCCGCCGTTACGGGTGCTGTTGGCCAATACCAAAATGGTATCGTATTGGGGGAAGTGTTCACTTACTACGTCCAATACTTTTTCTTGGTTCACACAAATAATGCGGTCTACCCATTCGCATTCAAAGCTGCTGTCAAAGGTAGTGTCTTTAAGAATGCCGCTCTTGGGTTCATCCACCCCCGATTCATTAGAGGGTATTTGTATAAGGTGAATGTTCCAGGCGTTTTGTTGGCCCGCAAACACGTTTTCGTACTGCTCACTAAATGTACGGTAATTGTTTACGGCTTCATGAAAATACACCATTTCATCTTGGGTGAAACCGTCGGCCACAAACACCAAATCATAGCCTTTA
Source organism: Bermanella sp. (assembly GCA_029938135.1). Classification (GTDB taxonomy): domain Bacteria; phylum Pseudomonadota; class Gammaproteobacteria; order Pseudomonadales; family Oceanobacteraceae; genus Bermanella. Next base: position 1,899 of record JAPYOO010000276.1, read on the forward strand.
CCGTCACTGCGCCCTTTAAGGGTGTGTGCAAATTTTAAACTGTTGTTGACGTTTTTTTGTTCGCTTACCGTGTTTGAGGATTTTTCAGTGCTGTTAGTCACTTGGCAAGCAGACAATAAAACAGTTGCACTGATTAAAAAACAACCAGCTATTAAGGGGTAATTCATAATATTCATATTTTTTGTGGGCAATGAAATACAGCCCAAATAGGACGGCATTAACCGATTGGGAATGAGAAAAAATTAACAGGAACGAGTTGCAGAAAAAGAAAGGCTACGGCGTTACTAAAAAATTTGCCCGACTATAGTGAAGCCGATAACAAAGATGAAATAACCATTTGTTATAACCTGTCAGTAGGCGGGGTAGGACATTAATTTTTATGGCAATTTGTGACGGCCGTTTATTTATCAGCTATGCGCTGGGCCAGTGCGTCAATCTCAAACTGATTAAACACTTCAATGCCGTTGTTGGTTAATAGTGCGGCCGTAACGCCTAAACCGTCTATTAGGGTTTTATTAAACTGACCGTTGTAGATTGTTTTATTGCCACAAGACGGGCTGCGTGCGCTTAACAAGGCGAACTGAATGTGGTGCTGCTGGCACAGTGTTAATGCCAATTGTGCGCCTTTAATAAAAGCGGCACTCACATCCCCCCCCGCTTGGGTTTGAATAGACGCGCTATTGTTTAATACCGCCTGACCACCGACGGCATTGGACATGTCGGAAGAGCGCACAATAATTTCAGCCGCGTCTCTGGGAGTAGGCAGGCCACCGGCCACCTCGGGGCAAAAGGGTATTAAACATTGCTGTGCCAGCCACTGTTTTATAAGGGGGTGATCGCTTGCGAGGCTTTTGCCGTCGTAGCGAACCGGTTCGCCTAATAGGCAGGCACTGATTAAAATTTTGCTCATGGGTTAAAGGCCGATGTTGTTCAGGCCAGTGTACCTTAATGAGGACTTTATGGCTGGCCACTCTAATAATGGGCGAATAGAAAGTGAATAAACAACGAATAGTCACAGATTAAACGGTTATTAGGCAAAGGCTTGTCAGCCGTGTAATTTGGTAATTAACGCTTATAAGGCCCATGAATTGTAAAATCTGCACGCTGTGACCATTCAAATGCCCATTTATGGTCTATAGATATATAGGTGTTAGCTTGCTCAAAAAGCCGGAGGATAAACGCATGTTAATTCGTCTTTGGTTTTACCCTTTAATTCTGGCCTTAAGCCTAAGCGCCTTTGGTGAACCTATTGTTGTTAGGGTTAATTCCAGCCAATTTCCTCCTTATTCTTATGAAAAATCACACACTAATACCAGTATTACCGACGACATGCTTAAGGTAATTAACGCCTTTCAATCTAAATACCACTTCACCCTAGTGCATGGCCCTGTGATGCGACGCTTTTATTCGTTTGAACAAGGGCGCTACGACGTATCCTTTTTTGATCACTTACACTGGGGCTGGGCTCAATATGCGGTGCAGGCTAGCCGAGTGTATTTACGCGGCGGTGAAAAATACGTGGCACTGGCCAAATTGGGGCGGGGGCAGGAATACTTTAACGATTTAAAAAACAAAGTATTAGGCGGGTTTTTAGGCTATCACTATGGTTTTGCCAACTTTAACAGTGACCCTAAGGTACTTAAAAAAGATTTTAATATGGAGCTTTCAACCACCCACGAAGGCAATCTATTAAAGGTAATTGAGCAGCGCATTGACGTGGCCATATTAACCAACGCTTTTTTAAGCCGTTATTTAATTGAACACCCGCAATACCAAGACCAATTATTGGTGTCGGATGTGTGGGATCAAGAATACAGTTTTTCGATTGTGGTACGCGATAACGTATCCCCCAGTGTGGAAGAGTTAAACGAGTTATTGCAACAAATGGAGCAGGCTCGTGCCCTGTATCCGGTATGGAAAAAGTACGGAATTCCCGCCGACGCTTACTAAACGCGCTAGGCTAAAATTCCCCTGTGTTTTATGTCATGCCCTCCATATATCATGTCTTTTTCCCTTTGTTTTCGGGCCTTTTTTCTGGGTAAGTCAGGCCGGTGACTCACCCGCTAAGTCTTTTGTTAAGCCCCTCTCTAAATCCCCATAAACCCTCTATAACCCCCATGGTTACAGTGCTTGGCTCAGTTGGCCCAACAGTTGCAATACCCAGCCTAATTATTATAAATATGTGTATATCACCTTACTATTGATTAGCAATGCGCGTTTATAGGGCACTAATAAAAAATTAGGTCCAGCAACGCACATTTGAGGTGCTCTGTATTAAAAAGCTAGAGGGACGAAGTATGTTTTTTACTCGTAAAGAAAAAAACCCTATCCGTATTGCGGATAAAAAGGTCAAAGACTGGAA
>JAPYOO010000277.1 GCA_029938135.1 Bermanella sp.
AATAGCGTTAAGTCGCCTTGCGCTATAAAAAACAAATATAAGCCAGTCTATTCACAATACGATATACTCGCCGCACCATCACTTGGTACGTTTACACTAATACTAAGCCTTAAATATTTACATCCACCCCTTGTTACGCTTCATGAGTTTATTGATCCAATGGAAATACCAATTAGCCCAGAACTTGAATCTATTTGCTTTCAAATAATGGTAAAAGATTTAACCCCCGCCCAATGGAGTGAAAACGAGTCTACCGACATGTTTCAAAATGATGAGTTTTGTGGCGGCTTTAACGCCGTTGAAAACATGTTTTGTTTTAGTTACTTTACCGAAAACGACATTGAGTACTGGTTTCAGTTAAGTTTGTTTGATGTTATTCAAATTGCTAAGGGCAAAGAGCTACAGATTGTCGGTTATTCATCGGAATAATTTGAAGCTTTAACTGCGAATGTGAAATAACACTAGGGCGTATATGAATCGCTAGAGAATTCATCCAAGCCATACGATTCGGTTTGATAATCGGGTTTTAAAGAAGGGGCACGCTGCATGGGCATAGTGACCTTAGCCACCGATATTTGATCCAACACGTACGGCCCACTTTCATCTCCGTCTTTAATCATCAAGCCCGAATACGTTAACGGCACCCAATGTTTACCCACATCCAAATCACCTGAAAATTGAGTGACGCCAATAGGCACATGAGTGGCACTGTATAAAGACGCCTGTACATAAAAACGATTTTGTAAGGTGACCTCTACTTCGGCTTCAATTAATAAATCACCGTCGCCGGTAATGTTGTCGTGGTAATTACCGGTAAGGCTAATGTCGGGCTTTGATAGGGTAAAGGTTAGGGCGTCTATAATTTCGTATTGTGTATTGTGTATTAATACTTTATAGATGCCAGGACTGAGGGCTGATCCGGCCAGTTTTTCATTTAACTGAAAGGCACTTTCATACACATAATCGCGGTTTTCATCGCTTAGTTTAATTGACATAAGCGTTTGTTGATTAACATCTTGCAACACCGCCGAGAATTCTCCCGCCAGTTTTACACCGTTTGCATCTTGTAAATACGCAAACAATTGCACGGTATCTTGCGCTAAATAATATTTTTGGTCACTCCAAATGGTCATACCAAAGGTATTGTCATCATTTAACGTGGTGCGTTCATCCACCGCATAGCGCTGGCTAATAGGATCTTGCTGTGCTTCTTTAATGCGCTGATTTTGCGGAGGGTAACGCTTAAAGTTATCGTGTTCGTTAACCAATGCTTGTTGTAAGTTGGTTTTGTCGGTAATGGTGCGAATACGTTCAATGGGAGAAGGTGCGTTTAACATTGATGACGTATTAACAACCGACAATGTGTTGGCGTTTTTATTGCTACTGGGTATAGAAGCCAATGACGGCTTGGGCTTGTTTGTTAATGAATTATTGGTGTTATTGATAATGGTGGTGGGATTTAAACCCTGCGGATTTACCAGAGTAGCGGAGCTATTAATATAAATAAATCCTAAGCCGCCCGCAAAAATACTCAGTGTTAACAACCAAAGTTTACTGCTCATACTTGTGGTGCTCTTTAGTGTGTTTATATAAAAATTAAAACACCCTAGCCAACCGAATAGTGGTTGCACCTAGGGTGCTAGTTCATGCTTTATGTGTGCCTAATTAAAGACACTAAAACCGACTAATGGGTACACGCGTTAATGCGGCCTGCCATGTTTTTACCATCGCCACAGCTTAAGCCGTTTTCTACACTCACAAAACTAGGCGCTGCGATACCACCGTTACGCTCGGCATCGTGGTCAGTGTAAACACTGGCCATAGTATAGGTACGTGGTGTGCCTTTATTGCTGTTGTTACATTTAAAGGTTGGGCTGCCGTAGGCGATTCCCCAAAAGGTTTTATACTGGTTTAGATCATCATAAAGATTACGTTTAGCCGAACCTGAACAACCCATTTGTGAAGCAAGGTTAATGTACCCATCGTCTTCACCGGTTAAGAATCCAGCCGATGCACCTTGAATACCGGGGAAGCTTTTGTAACCGCCCATGGCATAAATTGGCGCCGCTAATGTTGAGCCAATTAGGTTACGCGCTAGGTAAGAGTCGTTGGTCTGCAACCACTGAACACTGGGATTGCAGTTTTTGCCTAAAAACGCCGCGTTAATCAGTGAATCTAACCATGTGCCATTACATACTCGATCCGAGCCTTCGGTCCCGCTCATGGCGCCACCTAACGTAAAGATAGCTAAAATGTCTTGAAAGGCATCAGTGTAAGGCACACTGACCGCACTGCCGGCGGCACTAAAGGCCGTGTTGTAATAAGGCGAACCGGCAGCCGCATTACCTGCCATAAACACCATTTGTTGGGCGCCTTGACTGTGGCTTACCACGTAAAAGTTATCGTTGCTGGCACATTGTGTATTGGCTTGGTCGTGTTGGTAACCGTCGCCGTTACCTTGTTTCACTGCCACCATTTGGCGGGCAATTTCACCGGCAGTTTCATTGCGCCAGTATGGATAGCCGCTTTCGTCGGTGCTGTCGTAACCAATAACCGCATAGTTATCGCTTGGACTTAAAAGGTAGGCTAAAAAATCACTGCCTTGGTAATTACTGAAGTAAGAGTCACGCCAGCTGTCTAGCGCCGGTTGGTTGCTGCCATCAATAACATTGCCTTGAGTACCATGGCCATGAACCATGATATAGCAGTTGTCGGCAGCCTGAGTGGCACCAGCAAATAACAAGCTGGTCGCCATAGTGATGGAAGATAAAAGTGTGCGAAAATGTAGCGTCATGTTTGGGGCCCTGTATGCATTATTTTTATTGTGTGCATCCTGCAAAGCCTATACCACTTGACGCTTACTATCTGTGCGTCTTAGGCGCTACAAATAATACCGGTTGCCTGCATTTGCACCATAACCTGTGTGGCCAGCCTAATTACATTTATGGCCATTTTTTCATGCTTAAGTTTGGCACTTTTAGTCCTTATTAAATGCCATGACGGTTAAATTCGCCATTAGGCGGCATCTAATATATTGAGAATAGGATTAATTATATGAAGGAAAAATTTCAATGAAAAGTAACGTGGCACCGCTAAACTAAAAACGCACTACAATCTCATTAAGACTCCATAATTTTATCTTGCTGGTAATGATGAGGGGATATGCCAAACCAACGTTTAAAGGCGCGGCTAAAACTTGAGGCGTTATTGTAGCCCAGCAGTTCGGCTAGTTTGTCTATGCTGATATCTTGTTGTTCTATACGGTTTAACGCAATGCGTTTACGTTCGTTTTCTAATAGGGTTTTGTACGACACCCCCTGCCCCTGCAAGTGCCTTCTGAGGCTGCGTGTGCTCATGCATAATTGCTGAGCCAATACTTCTAACGACACCTTATCAAATGGCAAACTGCGAATGGCCTTTTTAACATCCTGTATTACTTTTTGTTCACTGCGCACTTGTTTTAAGTGTTGCTGACAGAGTGTTTCATTTTCAAGGGCGGATTGCTTATCAGAGAAAATAATCGGTTGCACTAGGGTGCTCTTTGGAATAATGACCCTATTAGCGCTGCAATTAAACCGTACCGGGTTGCCAAAAAACGTCTCGAACTCATGCCCTTTACACGGGTTGTCATACGAGAATTCTAATTCCACCTGCATTTTATTATTGGCCAAACAAAATTTTGCCAAGGAACACAACACCGAATAGCTGTATTCTACAAAATGGGGCAAGGCCTCACCCAAGGGCATTTTTTCCACAATAGAAAAAATGGCGTAATCATCATTTACATCCAAGCTAAACTCTAACAGTTCAGTAAATAGGTTTTGGTATTGTGTTAAGAGTTCCATGGCGGCCAAAGCATTGTCACTGCTCATCACCCGGCAAGACAAGATGCCATCGTGATTAATATAAAACTGCTCTCCCAGTACTAACGCATAAGTAGGGTCCTTACATAACGCGCGGGCATTGGTAATAAGCGTTAAGAATTGCTCAAACAATAAGTTGTTATTTATTTGCGTAAAATCGGTTAAGGCAATATTGGTATTGTGTAACAAGGATTCTAGGGGCACCCCTTGCATAAGCATTAATTTGCATAAGGGTTTAATGTTAGACGCAGGTATGCCAAATGCACGGTGACCCGAATTAACAAACCTGGGCACACTTGCACTCACATTACGGGATTCATTTTTTGTTATGGTTTGCATAACAGCACACTTTTATATTTATTATGGCT
>JAPYOO010000278.1 GCA_029938135.1 Bermanella sp.
GTACCCATGCCCGCTGCGCTTTGTTCATTTAATTTGTAGCCAGAAGCCATAGTGGTGGCAGGCGTAACAACGGCTGCAACTAAAGCAGCACTTAATAATGTTTTTTTGTTCATGTGTTTACCTAAACCACTAAAGTATCTGCACCGTTGCATATCCCTGAACGGCCAATTATTTCGTGATTTTGTTGTTTTAAGTGAAAATACAGCAAGGCGCAGTATGCCTATAGACGTAAGTCGCCACCATAACCAAAAACATCAAAACCACTGGCATTAGTGTTTATGCTTAGATTTCACTCCTAAAAAAGCTGAACAAAAGTACGGTAGTACCAAAAGAATGTCTGGCGAGACACGGCTTATTGTTCCACAATAGCAACAGTTTTAGTTAATAGACGAGCATTCCCCATGGAACAGTTTGATCTCAATGAAATAGCCATCTTTGTTAAAGTGGTTGATGCCGGTAGTTTCACCGGTGCCGCAAAGTCGCTTGGGCTACCCAAGTCCACTGTCAGCCGCAAGATTACACAGTTAGAAGAGCGTTTATCGGTACGCCTGCTGCAGCGCACTACCCGCACCCTTAGCCTTACCGATACCGGCAGTGCTTATTATCAGCAGTGCTCACGTATTATCAGCGATGTGCAAGAGGCCAACATTGCCGTCACCGAAATGCAGTCCACACCAGTGGGGACTCTGCGCATTACCGCCCCGGTGTTATTTGGCTCGTTGGTATTAAGTGACATCGTGGCTGTATTTTTACAGCGTAACCCGGGCATTCAAATTGACATGGTGCTCACCGACCAGCCCTTAGACTTAATTCAAGAAGGCATAGATGTGGCCTTTAGGGTGGGTATTTTGGCCGACTCTTCACTGATTGCACGCCCATTGGGCACGGTAAACTTAATTACCTGTGCCAGCCCCGACTATATAGCTGAACACGGTAAACCCACTCATCCTGATCAATTAAAGCAACATCACACTTTGGGGTGGGGCCAAACCACCAACAGCTGGGAATTTGATTCCCCTGAAGCAATCAGCGTTAGTCTAAAAGCCCGCGTAAAAGTAAACGATGCCTTTAGCTTACGTAAATTGGCCATGAATGGATTAGGAGTTGCACGTTTACCCGCTTTTCTATGTGCTGATGATATAAAGGATGGCAAATTACAGCCGGTGTTATGCGACTGGAAATTTCGCAGTTCACCTATTCATGCCATGTATCCCAGTAACCGTCACTTAAGCGTAAAGGTACGTTCTTTTGTTGATTACATTGTGGAAGAACTGAGGCACGAACAACCCTGGAACGTTGAGTTTGATAACGATCATGGGTGTGACGCGCTGAACGTCTAAACGAAGATTAAGCCCCCTGGGGCTTAATCTTTGAGGCAGGCCAGACCTATCTTGTGGGCGATTACAACCAAGCCCGTAAATACCCTTAAATAATGCCTAACTCGCGCGCTTTTATAATAGCTTGCGTGCGACTCTTTACTTCCAGCTTTGCATTAATACGACGTGCATGGGTTTTAACCGTGTGCAAACTGATAAATAAATTTTCGGCAATACCTTGGTTACTTAACCCTTGGGCAATTAACTTAAGTACCGTCATTTCACGCTGGCTAATCACACTTCTTACTTGGGCAAATGCCTGATTGGGCCCTTCCATCACCGATACATCAATGTGATTTAAAATAGTTTGTACAAACGGTTTTTCTTTTAAATTTTGCGGTAAGTGCGCGTAGAGCGCCCCCATGCCCGAACTGTATTCTATAAACGGCATAATGCAGTTTTCATGCTCAGCCATATCAACCGCTTTACGAAAGTCTTGTATGGCGTCTTCTTCTTGGCCCAATTGAAAGCGTAATAATGCACGCATTAAATAAACAAAAATTAATGAGAACCCTTGTTGATTTGGGCCACTACTGTCTAGTTTATGTTCAAGTAAATTTAAGGCGTCTCTATGCTGTCCACCAATGGATTTAGCGCGCACATTAAATACATCTAATATGCCTCTTAGCGCAGGAAAGTGCTCTGGTGATAACGCGTAAGGATTATTATTTAAAAGCGCATACATTTTGCTTAAGTGACTTGCGGCTACATCTAGCTTGTCTTGATCAATCAGTAGGTTAATACGCACAGTGGTTAACCAAGGCTGATAAATAAACCCAGGCACCGACCAAGACTGACATTTTGCCTCGGCATACGCCAGCTGATCGTAGGCGTCTTCAATATTATTACTTTGCCTTTTAATATTACTTAAAATTACATAACCCATAATCAAATAAACGTCATGACAACGCTCACTCACTTGTAAACCATCCAGTAAATATTGTTGCGCCTCGCTAAGGTTATTGTTCAGCCAACATAAATAGCCTTTATAAATTAATAGCCTTCCATACGCGGTGATATTGTCACGATTTTTAATGCGCATGGATAAAGACAGGCCTTGATCTACTAATTTATGGGCTAACAATAAATTCCCTTTCACTTGTTCAATACGTGCTTGCTCATGAATGGCAATTAACTCTAAGGGCAAACTGCCAGCCGCGCGAGCAGATTCAAATGACTGGCGATTATAATCACGGGCCAGGCTAATTTTATCCAGCGTCATATAAATGTTGGATAAATTCAAGAAGGTAATGGTGCGTGCCGCATAATTTGATAACGGCAGTTTTTCTAACGCTTGTTTGCATAAAGAAATCGCGTTATCAATATTGCCTCGACTGCGGGCAATATACGCACGCAGGGCAAATAACTGGCCCGACATTTCGCTGTTTAACTGGGGTTGTGAGGCCACAAAAAACTGATCCATTTGAATCATTAAACGTTCGGCTTCATCGTATTGCTGGGAAAATACTAAAGCCCAACTAAAAACAATTATAAGTCGTGGGGATGATGTAATCAGTTTAATGGGTAATTGCTGTTTCCATGATAACAACTGAGCAATGCCTTGCTCTTCAATCATGTTTTCAGCCACCATCTCCAGTAGGCTAGCCGCTTGCTGTTTATCTTCAATTCTTAACGCCATTTCTACTGCAGCAAAATGCTTGTTTTGGCTGTATAACCAGTCACATGCATTGAAATAAATATTCTCTAGATAACTTTGCTCTTGTTTATCTTGTAATGTGGCATGCAACATAACATGCAGTTGTACCCAGCCATTTTGACTTTTGCTTTCCGTTACAAATACATGTTTTGCCAGTAAGCGCTTCAGTATTAGCTCTGAACCCGTTTGCTCAAAGGCCACATCTAAATATTCGGCCGAGGCCGACCCCACGATCGCCAGTTGCTGACAAATGCGCTTTTCTTCGTCGTCTAACTGTTCTTGCCACTCTTGTGAAAAGTAATCACGTAATAGAGTTTCATCCCCCACTAACGACAATGCGTTTAAATCGGGCTGAATTTTTTGCATTAATATTAAGCCGCTAACCCAACCCTGCGACCAGTCACGTACTTTTGCCACTAACGAGCTTTGAGGGTCCGTGTAATTTTGTTTGGCTAACCAGTTAAGTGTTTCTTGCTGAGTAAACTGAAGCTGGCGCTCGTCAATCACCACCAGTTTGTTTTGAGTAATTAAGCGTGCACAGGCTAAATTTATTTTTTTACGGCTTGTTAAATATAAGCGTAAATTACTGGGTTTATAATGAATAAGCTGCGTCAGTAATTCTATTACTTCAGGGGCATTTAAATGATGTAAGTCTTCTAGTGCAAGATAAACGTCTTCTTTTAAATCACTGATTTCATTGAGCAGTAACTGAAATACTTCTTCCGCTGCCTTATCACTCTCTAAGGCCTCAAGTGCCCCTTTGGCCAGTGTTGTATCGGCTGAATAAATGGCGCTGGTTAAATAGGTCACGAATCGCTTAGGATCATTTTCTTTGGGATCAAGCGCCAACCAAGCGACTTTTTTCTTTTGTTGTTTTTTTAAGTAAAACCATTGAGCCAGCGTGAGTGACTTTCCGTAGCCCGGTGCACTTTGCAGCAAGTGAACGTGACTGACATTCGCCTTTTCCTCAAACATCGCCATGAGGGCATCGCGCTTAACATAATCAAGAGGCAGTGAGGGCAAATGTAATTTCATTGCCAAAACACGAATGTGGGTATTCGCCAGTGACTTAACCACTGAACTTTCTGCTGAAAACAAAATATCGCCCTGTATTTATTATTTTTTGGGTCGCTATGTAGCTTCACCATTTTACGCCAAGCAAGCCAAGACTGCTAACGTAATAGGGGAAATA
>JAPYOO010000044.1 GCA_029938135.1 Bermanella sp.
TACTCAGTCTTGCCGTTTCAGTAATGGGTTCGCCTTTTTCATCCAGGACGATGTAAGTATCAAGGGCGTTGTTGTTTTGCGAGGTAATGATACGGGCATCTTGAATGTTTAAATGCAGTTGATCCAGAGCCGCGGTCATAGCGGCAAATAAGTGGGGCTGATTTTTCATGTAAATGAATACTTGTGTGGCCCCTTCAAAGGCAATGTCGCTGGTGTTGTTAATCAACACTAAAGGCTTGTCACTGCTGCCGTGATCAAACAATGCTAAGGCATGCCACACTAGGGTATCTACGCTTTCTCTTAAGAAGTACTCATCACCTGGGTTAGCCCATAAGTTAAAAACTTCTTGTTCTTGATAACCGTGTGCCGCTAATCGTTCAATTACAGATTGCTGAATTTCATCCACCCACTGTTCTTTATTGATGGGGTTATCCAGCCCGCGCCTAAGGATGTCGTGCGTGGCTTTATATAGTGTTCGCATTTGTTCTGCGCGCCAACTGGTCCAGAGCGTTTTATTGGTGCTGTAAATGTCAGCCACCGAGAATACATAAAGGTATTCAAGGTGTCTGTGGTCACCCATTAGAGTTGCAAAGTGGTGCATGGCATCCGGGTCGGCGATGTCGATACGTTGAGATGCTTGAGAGAAAACTAAATGGTTGCGAACCAGCCACACTACGAGATCAGCGTCTTTTTGTATGAGGCCATGCTGAAGACAGAATTGCTGGGCAATTTCGCTGCCGGTGACTTCATGTTCGCCGGGCAGTGCTTTACCTACATCATGTAGTAGCGCACTAATATATAAAATGTCTTTTTTTGATATTTTCTCAATGAGCTTAGATGCTTGCGGAAATATTTCTTTATGTTCATTAAAACGCAGATTGCGCATGAACTTAATAGTGCGCAGGCTATGCTGATCTATGGTGTAACTGTGAAATAAGTCGTGCTGCATATGGCCGATAACATTGCCAAATTCAGGTATATATTGGCCTAGTATGCCGTAGCGCATCATGCGATTAATTTCTCGCAATAAATGATTGGGGGTGCGGATTATGGCCATAAAAGTGCGGACATTATCAGGGTGATTGCGGAAGTTGTTGTCTATAGCTTGACGGTTATCCCTTAGGGCGCGAATCGTGTTTGCGCGCACCCCTTGCAATGTGTCGTCTCCGGCTAGGGTATAAAACACTTCTAGCATGGCATTGGGGGTGTGTTCAAAAAGATCTTTTTCTTTGATTTCTAGGTAGTCATTGCAGCGTTGAAAATGTTGGTTAATAGAGCTTACTTGTAGCGCTTGGCGGCTATCAATAATGATCTCTTTAAACAATAACATAAGTAGATCGTTAAGTTCATTGAGCTCTAAGCTATAGCGATAGTATTGGTTCATCATCACTTCGACCGCTAGTTTGTCGGTCTCGGCGCTGAATCCAAGGATGCTGGCGATTTCTTTTTGAAAATCAAATAACAAATGGTCTTCTTCGCGCTGAGTCACCATATGCAGTGCGTAGCGAACTTTCCATAAAAAGTCTCGGCAGCGATGGAGTGTGTCAAACTCAATCTGCGTGAGAATGCCTTGGCTGGTGAGGTTTTCCAGTTGATTATTGCCAAAATGACGCTGTAATATCCAGGCGATAGTATGTACATCACGTAAGCCACCAACACCATTTTTAATGTTGGGCTCTAGGTTGTTGTCGATGTCGTGATGCTTTTCGTGACGCTCGATCTGTTCTTGCCATTTAGCATTAAAAAATTTATCACTTGGCCATAGGTTTTTAGGCCCTGTGCTCTCTACCATACTAAGGCGTAATGTATCTGGCCCAGCTAGGGTGCGAGTTTCCATTAGGTTGGTGGCAATGGTGAGGTCTTTTTCAGCTTCGCGCTTGCAGTCATCAAGGGTGCGCACACCGTGACCTACATCTAACTTGATATCCCACATGAAGGTAATGAAGCCTTGCATGGCTTCACTGTGTTCACTAAATGCAGTTTCGTCTTCGGACAGTAATAAAATATCAATATCGGATTTGGGGTGAAGCTCACCACGCCCATAACCACCTACCGCTAATAAGGTTATGTTGGTTGGGGCGTGAGGGAAGTGCTGTTGCCAAGCGAAAGCCAGTAGCTGGTCCATGAATAGCGATCGGCAATGAACTAAGGCCTGAGCATCTAGACTCTCACGAAAGTGAGCATCCATGGTGACCTGACTTTCACTGATGGCGGTTTTAAATAGGGGGATAGCAGGCTTACCACAGGCAAGGTCTTTGGCAAACAGGGTTGGATTAAAAACCCTTTCAAGTAAGCCTGCTTCCATTGTTATTGCTCCCAGGGAAACACTTCATCATTGCGGCGAGTAAGTACTTCAAACCCATCGGCAGTCACTAAAATAGTATGTTCCCATTGAGCGCTTAATTTACGGTCCTTGGTCACTACGGTCCAATCATCGCCCAATAGCTTTGATTGAGGCTTGCCTTGATTAATCATGGGTTCGATGGTGAAACACATACCTTCTTTTAAGGCCATGCCCGTTTTAGGTCGGCCAAAATGCATAACCTGAGGTTCTTCATGAAAACCTTTGCCAATACCGTGGCCGCAATATTCACGCACCACCGAGTAATAATTGGCTTCGGCGTGTTTTTGAATAACGCTGCCAATGTCCCCTAACTGAGCGCCGGGCTTCACCAGTTCAATGCCTTTGTACATGCATTCTTGAGTTATTTCCGCTAAACGTTGGTCAGCAGGCTTAGCTTCACCAGCAAAAAACATCTTACTGGTATCACCATGATAGCCATCCTTGATAACGGTAATATCAATATTGATGCTGTCGCCTTTCTTAAGAATTTTGTCATCACTTGGAATGCCGTGGCAAATAACGTGATTCACGGAAGTACAAATAGACTTAGGAAACGGCGGATTACCGTAATTTAAGGGCGCTGGAATAGCATCCTGTACATTGACGATGTAGTCGTGACAAATACGGTTGATTTCCCCAGTGCTGATACCGGGCTTTACATGTTCCCCAATCATTTCTAGCACTTGCGCAGCCAAGCGGCCTGCAACGCGCATTTTCTCGATTTCTTCAGGGGTTTTAATGGTCACGGCCATGGAATGAGATTCACTTGAATATAAAAAATGGGTAATTATACGCTTTAAATGCCAATAGATGAATAACGAAGGGGTAAGTGAGGCAAGGAAAGGGTAAATAGGGGGGGGAGTTACCACTTTTTCTCGTCAATTCTTTCCAAGTGTGCCGTATTTATGGTATAAAACGCGCGCCAAGTTTCGCTGTGTGTGGGATTTGGTACGTTTTATTAATCCGCACATACATCGACACGCTGTTCTGGGTGTCCTTAATGCCAGTTTATTGGCTAGCCTGTTGTTGTAATGGGGTAGTTAGGTGTTCGGGATTGGATAGTGGGATGTATGGAGGCCTAACCCTAAATAGGAATGTTTATCATGGCACAAGTATCAATGCGTGACCTGCTTAAAGCAGGCGTACACTTCGGTCACCAGACCCGTTACTGGAACCCTAAGATGGATCAATACATCTTTGGCGCGCGTAACAAAATCCATATCATCAACCTTGAGCATACTGTTCCTGCATTTAACGAAGCACTAAATATCGTTAAAGGCATGGCAGCAAAAAACAACAAAGTATTATTTGTTGGTACTAAACGTGCCGCTTCTAAAGTTATCTTAACTGAAGCTGCTCGTGCCGGTATGCCTTTCGTAGCACACCGCTGGTTGGGCGGCATGTTGACTAACTATAAGACTATTCGTCAGTCTATTAAGCGTCTGCGTGAAATTGAAGCACAAAAGAAAGATGGTACTTTTGACCAGCTTACTAAGAAAGAAGCGTTAATGCGTACTCGTGAAATGGACAAGCTAGAGCGTTCTATTGGTGGTATCAGCGACATGGGCGGTCTTCCAGACGCGATCTTCGTTATCGATGTTGACCATGAACGCATAGCGATTCAAGAAGCTAACAAGTTGGGTATCCCAGTTATTGGTATCGTTGATACTAACAGCAACCCAGATGGCGTTGATTACGTTATCCCTGGTAACGATGATGCGATTCGTGCTATCGAAATCTTCACCTCTGCTATGGCGGATGCTTGTCTTGAAGGTAAGTCTGAAATTGGTGTTGAAGCGCCTAAAGAAGAAGCCAAAGTAGAAGCTGCTGCTGAAGTTAAAGAAGAAGCTAAAGTAGAAAAAGCAGCCAAGTAATACTCTGGTCTATTTTTAAAAGACAGTGGTTGTTTTCACAAAAAGGGGGCTTGCCCCCCTTTTTGTGTTGAATTTTGAATGAATTAATATATTTAGGTGGAAAAAATGGCTTCATTTTCTGCAGCATCCGTTAAAGAACTACGTGAACGTACTGGCCTTGGCATGATGGAGTGCAAAAAAGCACTTAAAGCATCTGACGGCGACATCGACGCAGCTATTGAAGAGCTTCGTAAAAATTCAGGCTTAAAGGCTGCTAAAAAAGCAGGCCGTACCGCCGCTGAAGGTATCGTGGTAATTAAAGAAGCCAGCGATAATACTTCTGCAATCTTGGTTGAGATTAACTCTGAAACTGACTTCGCAGCTAAGAACGACGGTTTCCTAGGTTACGCATCAGCTGTTGCTGATGCCGCTTTCGCAGCTAAAAACGTAGATGTTACTGGTTTATTGGAATCTGAGCGTGAAGCTTTGGTTCAAAAGATTGGCGAAAACATCGCTCCTCGCCGTGCAGTATTGGCTGAAGGCGAAGTTGTAGGCGCTTACGTACATGCAAACTTGCGCCTAGGTGCATTGGTTGTATTGAAGGGCGGCGATCTGGCGCTTGCAAAAGATATTGCTATGCATGTAACCGCGGTTAATCCTCGTGTTCTTGCACCAAGTGATATGCCTGCTGAAATGGTTGATGCTGAGAAAGCAATCATTAAGGCGCAGCCTGATATGGAAGGTAAGCCGGATGCCATCGTAGAAAAAATGATGGGCGGTCGTATCAATAAGTTCTTAAAAGAGCATAGCCTTTTAGAGCAGCCATTTGTTAAAGATCCAGAGCAAACGATTGCTAAGCTTGTGAAAGCTGCTGGCGCTGAGATCATTAGCTTTGCTCGTCTAGAAGTAGGCGAAGGCATTGAAGTTGAAGAAGCTGACTTTGCTGCTGAAGTAGCTGCACAGCTTAACGGCTAATTTGCAGTTGGTTAATTAAGTGCCGAGTTAGTATTAATGCTGACTCGGCATTTGCATATCTGAACCCCAGTTAGTCGAGTGATTTTTGATCACTCGAGCTGGGGTTTTGCAGTGAAAGGCTTGGCCTACTTTACTTTTGCAGCAAGAGTGTTGAAAGTGTAGGTTCAGGTACAGACATTCCAGATTAAAGAGGTGAAAACATGCCCCCGGCAGACAATCGCAGCCCTAAGTACAAACGCATACTATTGAAGTTAAGCGGTGAAGCGCTTCAAGGTGATCAAAGTTTTGGTATAGACCCCAAAGTTTTAGATCAAATGGCGTTGGAAATAGGGCAGCTAGTGGGCATAGGTGTACAGGTAGGTTTGGTTATTGGTGGAGGTAACCTATTTAGAGGTGCTGAGCTTAGCGCGGCAGGCCTTGATCGAGTAACCGGTGATCACATGGGAATGCTTGCCACAGTAATGAATGCTTTGGCCATGCGAGATGCTCTTGAGCGAAGTAATATAAAGTGTCGCGTAATGTCGGCAATCCCCATGAGTGGTATCGTTGAGCACTATGATCGTCGCCGTGCAGATCGTCATTTAGAAGGCGGGGATGTGGTAATATTTTCAGCGGGAACCGGTAATCCGTTTTTCACAACCGATTCAGCCGCCTGTCTTCGTGGTATTGAAATTGGCGCCGATATTGTTTTAAAGGCCACTAATGTCGATGGGGTATACGATAGTGACCCGAAGAAAAATCCAGATGCAGTGAAATATAAGACATTAAGTTATGATGAAGTGATTGAGCAACAGTTGGGCGTTATGGATTTAACGGCATTCTGTTTGGCTCGAGATCATGAAATGCCTATTCGCGTCTTTAACATGATTACCCCAGGTATTATGGCGCAGATTATGATTGGTGCAGATGAAGGCACGCTAATCTCTAAAGGAGAGTCGGAAAAATGATCAATGAAATCAAAGATGATGCGCAGAAACGCATGCAAAATAGTATTGAAGCCTTAGTTAATGCGTTTAAAAAAGTACGTACAGGACGCGCAAGTCCCGCCATACTTGAAGGCATTACCATTGATTATTATGGAACGCCTACTCAGTTGGCTCAAGTAGCCAACATTATTGTAGAAGATGGCCGTACGTTAGCGATTAACCCTTGGGAGAAGCATTTAGTTCCTGATATTGAAAAAGCCATCATGAAAAGTAACCTGGGTATTAATCCGGCGACTTCTGGTGAAACCATACGTTTAGCTATGCCTATGCTAACGGAAGAGACTCGTAAGGACTTTATTAAGATTGCCCGTGCCGAGGCTGAAAAAGGTCGTATTTCTATCCGTAATGCACGTCGCGATGCGAATGCTGATCTTAAAGAATTGCTGAAAGAAAAAGAAATCAGTGAAGACGAAGATCATAAAGCTCAGGATCAAGTTCAGCAGCTAACCGATAAAATGATTAGTGAAGTTGAGGCGTTATTGACACAAAAAGAAAAAGATCTGCTGAAAGTTTAAGCTATTAGTGGACGTTAAATTAATGAAGTTGTTCTGCAGTGAAATGATTGAACTGCAGTTTCATTTTTAGGTTTAGGCATGTCGCAAACAGAAACACCAAAATTTGAACGAATTCCGCGTCATGTAGCGATTGTTATGGATGGCAATAACCGTTGGGCCAAGCGTCGTCACTTGCCTGGCGTTGCGGGCCATAAAGCCGGTGTAAAAGCAGTCCGTAAGGTAATCGAGCAGGCCGCACGTCTTGACGTGGGGGTGTTAACGTTATTTGCATTCTCCAGTGAAAACTGGAAAAGGCCTGAGAAAGAGGTGAGTGCTTTAATGCAGTTGTTTTTGCATGCCTTGCAAAAGGAAGTAAAAAAACTGCATAAACATAATATTCGCTTAGTGATCATGGGCGACGTTACCGCTTTCAGTGAACCCCTCCAAGAACACATTCAAATTGCTCAAGATTTAACCTGCGATAATACTGGCTTGACCTTAGTCATTGCTGCCAATTATGGTGGGCGTTGGGATATGGGTGATGCAGCACGAAAAATCGCCTTAGATGTTGAGGCGGGCAAGCTTAAAGCCTGTGACGTTAATGAAGAAGTATTTTCGCGTTACACATGTTTAAGTGAATTCCCCGAGCCGGATTTATGCATTCGCACCGGTGGCGAGTTACGAATTAGTAACTTTATGTTATGGCAGCTTGCATACACAGAATTAGTATTCAGTGATGCATTGTGGCCTGATTTTAATGAAACAAACTTCTGGTCGGCACTAGAACAATATAATAGCCGCACGCGTCGCTTTGGGCGCACAGATGAACAATTACAGGAAGATGCTAAAGGTGCTTAAGCAACGTATTTTAACTGGGCTGGTTTTGGCTCCGATCATGATTGGTGGGATTTTCTATCTACCAATGATGCAGTTCATGGTGTTTATTGGCGTAATCACGGCACTTGGAGCGTGGGAATGGGCTAACCTTTCGGGCGTTCAAAATAAAGTTGCCCGTGTTGCTTATACAGTGGCCGTATCTGCACTCTTATATTTATTATGGTATTTGGATTTAGAGCAGCAACCTGAATTGCTATATGTGGCGTTTGCTTGGTGGTTGTTAGCGTTTGTATTGGTTAGAACTCACCCTAAATTTAAATCTATTTGGGCTGGATCGGTTACGCGCCTCATTCTTGGTCTTGTGATTCTAATACCGATGTGGATAGGTTTTGTACAAATTAAAAGCTATCCCAATAGTGGCTATTTAATGGTATTTGTCATGTTTATTGTTTGGGGCGCAGATGTGGGTGCGTACTTTGCGGGACGTGCCTTTGGTAAAAACAAGTTGGCACCGAATGTGAGTCCAGGTAAAAGCTGGGAAGGTGTTTATGGTGGAATAGTCACCACCACATTAGTGGCTATTGTTGCCGGCATGATGTTGCAAGAATCCATACATATGGATTTATCCATTAAGCAATGGAGCCTATTAATTCTGGCCACTTTCATCGTGACGGCGGTATCTGTCGTGGGTGATCTGGTTGAAAGTATGATGAAGCGTCATCGTGGCATTAAAGACTCTAGTAACCTATTACCTGGTCACGGTGGAGTAATGGACCGCATCGATAGTATGACGGCAGCCTTACCAGTATTCGCGTTGGCATTAAGTATTTTAGGCTGGAATATTAGTTTATGAGTCAAATGATTACCGTTCTAGGAGCTACAGGCTCCATCGGTAAAAGTACTTTGGATGTATTGGCTCGTCACACCGATGATTACCAGGTATTCGCATTAACCGCCAATACCCAAGTAGATGCTTTACTGCAGCAGTGCATCGAGCATAGGCCCCAGTATGCGGTGATGGTCGATGAAAAATGTGCAGTGCAATTAAGAGCAAAAATTGCGTTAAGTGATCTTACTACCGAAGTTTTGAGTGGTGTCGATGCGCTTTGCCAAGTCTCATCGGCCAGCGAAGTTGATCAGGTCATGGCGGCTATTGTTGGGGCAGCAGGTTTGTTGCCTACACTGTCCGCAGCCAGAGCGGGTAAACGAGTATTGCTGGCAAATAAAGAAGCGTTGGTCATGAGTGGCCAGCTATTTATGGAGGCCATTAAAGATAATAATGCTCTGTTGTTACCCATTGATAGCGAGCACAACGCGATTTTTCAATCCCTACCAGTAAACTTTAAAGACGACCCTATTGCCCGTAAGCAAGTGCGTAATATTTTGTTAACCGCATCCGGTGGCCCCTTTCGAGGTTGGACGCACGAGCAATTGCAACGTGTTACACCCGCTCAAGCCGTTAAACATCCAAATTGGTCCATGGGGCAAAAAATTTCAGTCGATAGCGCAAGCCTCATGAATAAAGGGTTGGAACTTATTGAAGCGTGTTGGTTGTTTGATGTAAAAGCCAAACAAATTGAAGTATTAGTACACCCTGAATCCATTGTTCATTCGATGGTGCAATATGTTGATGGATCTGTTTTGGCGCAAATGGGCAATCCAGATATGAGAACGCCCATTGCTTATGGCTTAGCTTGGCCAAACAGAATTGAATCCGGTGTTGCGTCACTGGACTTTTTAACCCATTCTCAATTGAATTTTGAACCACCTAATCATGACGTTTTCCCAGCGTTAAACTTGTCTCGTCAGGCGTTCGATGCAGGCGGTACAGCGGCCGCTATCTTAAATGCGGCTAACGAAGTGGCGGTAGCGGCATTTTTACGGGAACAAATCCCCTTTACTGCCATCACAGACTTAGTAGATGCTGCGCTCAATGGTTGTGAATTTGAGACAGCCGATAACATTGAAGTCATTTTGGCTGCGGATTCCAGCGCTAGGCGTTTTGTACAGGAAAAAATAACAGCATGGACGTAATAACCAGCATATTAGCGTTAGCGTTGACCTTAGGAATCTTAGTGACAGTCCATGAGTATGGACATTACTGGGTGGCACGTCGTTGCGGTGTGAAAGTGTTAAAGTTTTCAGTGGGATTTGGCAAAGTCATTTTTAGTCGAACCGGTAAACAAGGAACTGAATTTGCCATCGCCGCCATTCCGCTGGGTGGTTATGTGAAAATGCTCGATGAGCGTGAGGCAGAAGTGGCTCCTGAGTTGTTAGATCAGGCGTTTAATCGTAAATCCGTTTGGCAGCGCATGGCCATCGTAATAGCAGGGCCATTGGCCAACATATTGTTTGCCATATTCGCCTACTGGTTAATGTTCGTAGTAGGGGTGACTCAAGTAAAACCTATTGTGGGTCCGGTGGATGCTGGCAGTGTTGCCGCACAGGCCGGTTTAATGCCTCAGCAGGAAATTATTGCGGTTGATGGGCAAGAAACCAGCAGCTGGCAAGATGTAAATTATCAGTTGATAAAGCGTTTGGGTGAGACGGGTACCTTGGATATCCAAGTAAAAGCAGGTTCCCACCATGAATTAGCGATTACCCAATGGCTAAGTGATGCAGAAGAACCTAACCCACTTAAAGCTTTAGGCTTCTCACCATACCGGCCAACGGTTCCGCCAATATTGGCTGAACTGCAAGATAATATGCCGGCTCAGCAAGCAGGGCTAAAACCCGGGGATGTGATTTTAGCGGTAGACGGTCAAAATATTCAAAACTGGCTAGAATTTGTTGTATTGGTCAAAGCCAATGCAGGCAAAGCACTGTCGCTAAATGTTGGGCGTAACGACAGTACACTTGATATTGATTTAATTCCGGCTACCCGCACAGACTCAAATGGTAAAAGCATGGGCTTTGCAGGCGCTATGGTTAAGGCCCCTGTATTGCCTGAAGGCTTTATTCGAACACGCAGTTATGACCCATTTACCGCCAGTGTAAAGGCGGTCGAGAAAACGTGGGACATGACAGTAGTCACTGTGCAGTCCATTGGAAAGATGATTCAGGGACTATTGTCCGTGAAAAACTTGAGTGGACCCATTACGATTGCTAAAGTAGCAAGTTCGCAAGTTCAGGCGGGTTTTGAAGCCTTCATTGGATTTTTGGCGTATATCAGTATCATGCTGGCGGTGGTGAATTTACTTCCAATCCCCGTTCTAGATGGCGGCCACTTCTTATTTTATATAATAGAAGCGGTAAAGGGCTCTCCCTTGTCGGAAAAAGTCCAATTAATGGGCATGAAGCTTGGGATGACGTTGTTACTCATGGTCATGGTCGTGGCAATATTTAATGACGTAAGCCGCCTGTAAACAGGTTTACAGAATAAGAATAAAGGGTCTGTCATTATTTATTTAATGATGGAAAAGATAATAATAAATTTGGTTAATCATGAAGTTCACCTTATTAAGTATATGTTTATTACTTGCCAGTACATTTGCGCAAGCCGCCTCATTTAAAGTTGAAGACCTGCGCGTGGATGGTTTACAGCGAGTAAGCGCAGGTAGCGTGTTCAGCGCATTTCCTATTAATATTGGTGATGAAGTTTCATCTTCCGACCTTGCACAGGCCAGTCGCTCTTTGTTCCGTACTGGTTACTTTAATGATATCGAAATTCTGCGTGACGGTAATATCTTAGTGATTAACGTGGTGGAATTACCCACCATTACCGAATTAGAAATT
The DNA here is from genome assembly GCA_029938135.1 of Bermanella sp. Lineage (GTDB taxonomy): Bacteria > Pseudomonadota > Gammaproteobacteria > Pseudomonadales > Oceanobacteraceae > Bermanella. The sequence goes on from JAPYOO010000044.1 coordinate 11,225, forward strand.
GACGGCAACAGCGCCATTGAAACCGAACAGCTTAAAGAAGGACTAAAACAAGCAGGATTAGCGGAAGGTTATGTCTTTAAACGTTCAACCATGGAACGTTTAGAACTTGAGCTAGAGCGTCAATATGTAAGCCAAGGGCGCTACGATGCCACTATCAGTACCGAAGTAAGTAAATTACCGCGTAACCGAGTATCGCTAAAAATTAATATCGATGAGGGCTCAGTGGCCTCAATCAGCCATATTAACTTAGTAGGTTTTAAAGATTTTAGTAAAGAAGAGCTTCTATCTCAGTTTGAATTAAAACCCACCAACTTGTGGTCTTGGTACCAAAGCGATGACAAGTATTCACGTGAAAAACTCAGTGGCGATATTGAGCGCATGCGCTCATATTATTTAGACCGTGGTTATATGCGCTTCAATGTAGAGTCCACCCAAGTATCGTTATCACCCAATAAAGAAGACGTTTTTGTTAGCATGAATATTCACGAAGGTGATGTTTATAAGGTGAATAAAGTTGATCTGGCCGGTGAATTAATCGTAGAAGAAAAGCAGCTTAATAATCTTGTGATTATGAAAGAAGGTGAAACCTTTAGCCGCCGTAAAATGACCCTTACACAAGACTTAATCTCTAAGCGTTTAGGTAATGAAGGTTTTACGTTTGCTAAGGTAAACGGCGTGCCTAAGATTAACGATGAAGATAAAACTGTCGCCATTACGTTTTATGTTGAGCCAGGTAAACGAACGTACGTGCGCCGTATTAACTTCACCGGTAATGAATCCACTATGGATGAAGTATTACGTCGTGAAATGGTGCAAATGGAAGGAGGCTGGGCCTCTACCGAATTAATAGAGCAATCTAAAAGTCGCTTAGAGCAGTTAGGTTTCTTTAAGGGGGTGAATGTTGAAACCCCTAAAGTGCCTGGCAGTGATGATTTAATTGACGTGAATTACAATGTTGAAGAGCAACCCAGTGGCAGCTTGAACTTGAGCATTGGTTACTCAAGCAGTGATGGCATGATCATCGGTTCAAGCGTGAGTCAAAATAACTTCTTAGGTACCGGCAAAAAAATGAGCACCTCGGTGAATAAAACCGATGCGGTTACCAGCTTAAACCTTTCTTTTAGTAACCCTTATTATACCGTCGACGGCATCAGCCGCGGTTTTAGCTTGTTTTACAGTGAAACAGATTTCTCTAAGTACACTTCCCTAAGTGACTACAACACCGATACCTATGGTGGCCGCACAAACTACGGCTTCCCTATTAATAGTCGTGAGCGTTTATCGTTCAGTGTTGAGGCCAGTCGTACTCTAATGCAAAAAGGCACCTCTTCAATACCTGAAGAAATCACCTCGTTCATTGATAACCAAGGCGATGACTTTTATGAGCTGACACTGGGTTCAAGTTGGAGCTGGACCACATTAAACCGTGGTTTATTCCCAACCGCAGGTGCAAAACAAAGCTTGTCGGTTGAAGCGACAGCGCCAGGTAGTGAATTGGAATATTTCCGTATTACCTATAACGCGCAGAAATACTTTCCAATCAGTGGTGACTGGACATTTAGAGTGCGCACTGAGGTTGGATTTGGTGATGGATATGGTGATACCGAGGAATTACCTTTCTTCCGTAACTTCCGTGCTGGCGGCGTAGGCTCAGTAAGGGGTTACACAACCAACAGTCTAGGCCCTAAAGGTGTTGTTCAGTACGACTATTACGAAGATGTTAACGATAATGGTGAATTGGATGCGGGCGAAGAGAGAGTTGACTGGAGGGCAGATAACAATCGCTTAGGTGGTAACTTGTTAACGGAAGCCAGTATGGAGTTAGTTTTCCCATTACCGTTTGTTGAAGATCAGCGCAGCATGCGCTCGGTACTGTTCATGGATATGGGCAATGTGTTTGATACACAGTGTTACGCCTTAACTGAGCCTGATTCAGACGGAGATCTTGAGCATCCATCCTGTGTCGAAGGTTTTGATGTGGATGATATTCGTATCGGCGCAGGTGTGAGCTTAACGTGGATTACCGCCATTGGCCCATTAACCTTTACCTTTGCTCGCTCGTTAAATAATCAAACTGGCGATGAAACAGAAGGCTTTGAATTCTCGTTGGGTCAAGTCTTCTAAATAGAAAGCTCTAAATAGAATATTTAAAATTTAAATAACGTTGTTAAAAACCAATAAAAAGTAAGTGGACAGAATAATGATTAAATTAACGAAAGTATTAGTGGTAAGTCTTTGTTTGGTAGCGGGTTCAGCCATGGCCGCAAGTAAAATTGCGGTAGTTGATATGGAACGTGCTTTGTTTCAATCAGAAGGCGCCAAGGCTTCTTTTAAGCAAGTAGAAGAGCAGTTTGGTGATGACCTAGTTAAGGTAAAGCTGCTTGAAAAAGAGATGTTAGAAACCCAGACTAAATTGCAAAAAGACGGCGCCATCATGAGCGACGACGAACAGCGTAAATTACGTAATGGCATTAAAGAAAAACAAGGTGAGTTTCAGTTTTTCGCCAGTAAATTACAAAAAGCCGAGCAGCAATGGCGTCAGCAGTTTTTCCGCGCTAACTTGCCTCGTTTGCAAGAAATCCTAAAGGGTTTAATCGATTCTGAAAAAGTAGATATCGTATTAAACGGCCAAGCGGTAATTCATGTAGCTCCTGAACTTGACCTAACTAAAATGTTGCTTAATAAGCTTAACCAAGCGAGTGCGGCGAAGAAGTAAATGGCAACAACTTTAGGTGAGATCGCAACTTTTTTACACGCTAAGCTAATTGGTGATGAGAGTATCGTCATTAGTGGCTTAGCAACCTTGACCGGTGCGCAAGCAGGTGAACTTAGTTTTCTTGCCAATATGGCGTACCGAGATCAATTACAAAGCACTCTGGCCAGCGCGGTCATCGTGCACCCTAAGCAGGCCGATGAGTGTAAATGCGCGGCCTTAGTCATGGATAACCCCTATTTAGGTTATGCAAAAGTCAGTAGCCTTTTTGATACTTTGCCTTCCGCCAATGGCAATATACACCCCTCTGCGGTTGTGAGTGAAAGTGCCAACATCTCAGAAAATGTCAGCATCGCGGCTAATGCCGTGATTGAAGATCACGCAGTTATAGCCAAGGGCGCTATTATTGGTGCGGGCTGCGTTGTTGGTGCAAATAGTCGTATAGGTTGTAATACCCGTTTACACCAAAATGTTAGTATTTATCACGATGTAACTCTAGGTGAAAACTGCATTATTCACAGTGGTGTGGTGATTGGCTCCGACGGTTTTGGTTTTGCTAATGAACAAGGTAAGTGGGTTAAAATTCGCCAAATTGGCGGAGTATCCATAGGCAATCAAGTTGAAATAGGTGCCAATAGCACCATCGACCGAGGTGCCATGAGTGATACACGCATTGGCGACGGTGTCATACTGGATAACCTAATTCAAATAGCGCACAACGTAGAAATTGGTGAAAATACCGCCATGGCTGCCTGCTGCAAAGTAGCTGGTAGTACTAAAATAGGTGCAAATTGTACGCTTTCTGGTGGTGTAGGTGTCACCGGTCACCTAACCTTAGTGGATGGTACACACATAACCGCCATGAGCTTAGTGACAAAAAGCATTACTGAGCCCGGCAGCTATTCGTCGGGAACGGCTATGTCTAAAACCAGTGAATGGCGCAAGAGTGCCGCTCGCTTCAGACAGTTAGATGACATGGCTAAAAGATTAAAAACCATTGAAAAAAGCATTGATAGTTAAAAGTAGGCGAACATGAATTACAGTGAAATCACTGACTTGTTACCCCATCGCTATCCTTTTTTATTGGTCGATAGAGTAACGACAATAGAAAAAAAGCAGCGCATTGTTGGTTTTAAAAATGTCAGCTGCAATGAGCCTTTCTTCCAAGGGCACTTTCCTAAACATCCCATCATGCCCGGCGTTCTAATATTAGAGTCACTGGCACAACTGGCGGGTTTATTAGGATTAGATTCTATGGGAAAAGAAGAGGCCTCTAAATCGATTTATTATTTTGCGGGAGTTGATAAAGCCCGCTTTAGAAAACCGGTTGTACCAGGAGATCGTCTGGATATGGAAGTGCACTACGTAAGCGATAGACGTGGAATTTGGCGATTTAAATGTTCTGCTTGGGTAGATGGGCAGATAGCCTGCCAAGCCGAAATTTTATGTGCACAAAGGAATATAGAGCTTTGATTGATCCTCGCGCAATAATTGATCCCAGCGCTCAGTTGGCTGATGGTGTAGAAGTAGGCCCATGGACCGTTATCGGTCCAGACGTAGTCATTGGAGAAGGTACCGTAATCTCCAGTCACGTGGTTGTAAAAGGCCCATGCAAAATTGGTAAAAACAATCGTATCTTTCAGTTTTGCTCAATAGGTGAAGACTGCCAGGATAAAAAATTCTTAGGTGAAGCCACTCGTTTAGAGATTGGTGATAACAACATCTTTCGTGAAGCGTGTACGGTTCACCGTGGTACTACTCAAGATAAAAGTCTTACCAAAATAGGTAATGACAATTTATTTATGGTGAATGTGCATGTTGCCCATGATGTAGTGATTGCCAATAACTGTATTTTGGCCAACGATACCAACGTTGCAGGTCACGTACATATAGGCGAGAACGCGATCTTAGGCGGAGCTTCTCAAGTACATCAATTTGTTCAAATCGGCTGTCATAGTATGTGTGGTACCGGCTCGGTTGTACTTAAAGATGTACCTGCTTATATTATGGCAAATGGTAACTCTGCCAAACCTCACGGTATAAACAGTGAAGGTTTAAAGCGTCGCGGTTTTTCAGCGGATGATATTCGCGCTTTACGTAATGCTTATAAATTTGTTTATCGTAAAAGCTTAACGTTAGAAGAGGCGCTAGTGGAGTTAAAAGCCCTAGTAAGTGATTCTTCTTCAGTTAATGCCCTCATTGAAAGCCTGCAACTCTCTACTCGCGGAATCATTCGTTAATGTCCCCATGTTTTGCCATTGTAGCCGGAGAAGCCTCCGGCGACATCTTGGGCGCAGGCCTAATTAAAGCCTTAAAAGTACAATACCCAAATGCTAAATTTGTAGGCATTGGCGGCCCAAAAATGATCGCTGAAGGGTTTGAATCTCTTTATCCCATGGACCGATTATCGGTTATGGGATTATTCGAGGTGCTAGGGCGTTTACGCGAATTATTAAAAATCCGTAAAAACCTGTTTAAAACCTTGCTTGATATGACGCCGGACGTATTTATTGGCATCGATGCCCCCGACTTTAACCTATCGTTAGAGCGTAAATTTAAAGATAAGGGAATTAAGGCTGTGCACTATGTTAGCCCAAGCGTATGGGCTTGGCGTGAAAAGCGTGTCTTTAAAATTAAAGAATGTGTTGATCTCGTCATGTGTCTCTTTCCCTTTGAAGTGGCTTTTTATCAAAAACACGGGGTACCAGCGGTTTGTGTAGGTCATACCTTAGCTGATGCCATAGATTTGGAAACAGATACACAGGGCGCTCGCAAGCTGCTAAAGCTTAATGTCGACGCGCCCGTTATGGCTATTTTACCCGGCTCCCGAGAAGGGGAAGTGGCTCGTTTGGGTGACGTGTTTATAGATGCTGCAAATTTAATACGCCAACAGATTCCAAATATACAATTTGTTATACCCGCGGCAAACAGTGAACGTAAACTGCAGTTGCAAACATTGTTACAAGATAAAGAGCTGTCGGGCGTGACCTTGTTAGATGGTCAAAGTCGAGAGGCCATGGCCGCAGCGGATACTATTTTATTGGCGTCAGGTACGGCAACACTAGAGGCCATGTTGCTGAAGAAATCCATGGTAGTTTCATATAAATTATCAGCATTAACGGCATTTTTTGTTTTTAGAATGCTTAAGCAACCTTTTGTGTCGTTACCCAATTTATTAGCGGGTAAAGAATTGGTACCTGAATTATTACAAGATGAAGCGACGCCTGATAATCTTGCTAAGGCCAGTTTGAAGCTGTTGAAAAACCAAGATGCATTAAAAAATATTCAGCAAGAATTTTTAATTCTGCATAAAGGCATACGCTTAAATGCGGACCAAGCTGCCGCAAAAGCCATTAAAGAACTTATCGTCTAATCATGAATGAAATAATCCCTCAAGAGCTTCACCTTATTCAGCAAGCCATTCTTTATTGTGGTGTAGATGAAGCAGGGGCAGGGCCTTTATGCGGTGACGTAGTCGCTGCAGCCGTAATTCTAGATCCTAATAATCCTATCTTGGGTTTAAACGATTCAAAAAAATTATCTGAAAAAAAGCGTGAAGCACTTTTTCCTGAAATTAAGGAAAAGGCGTTGGCGTACTGCATTGCTCGAGCCAGTGTAGAAGAAATAGATGAAATAAATATTTTGCATGCGCGTATGTTGGCAATGACACGTGCCGTTAATGGTTTAACCATAAAACCCGCTCATGCACTGATTGATGGTAATCGATTACCTTTAAATTTATGTTGTGATGCCAGTGCCATAATAAAAGGCGATGCATTGGTTGCGTCTATTGGCGCAGCTTCAGTATTAGCGAAAGTACAGCGCGATCATGAAATGCAAAAACTTGATCTGTTGTATCCACAGTATGGTTTGGCTCAGCATAAGGGTTATCCCACTAAAGCCCATATTGCCGCTTTGAATGAACATGGCCCCACCGATATATATCGTAAAACGTTTGGCCCAGTAAAGGCGCTATTAAAGTAAAGAGTTAGCTTTGGGTTGGCTTATCGCAATTGGCTTTCATATTAATTTTATTTGGGTAAATATTCCAAGCCGCACCACTCATAAAGTCTATGGGTAGCGATACAAATCCTAAATCTATAATGAGCCCCAATAAACTTGCCTTATTGAACTTGGCTTGGGTGGTGATAGATTGAGTACAGGTGCCAGACTCTAGTCTAATAATGTGTGTTTCATCTCTAGCCAGTTTTCGCTTGCTATAACCCTTTCCCGCATAACGATCATTTATAAATATCTCAGTATTTTTATCCGTTTTAATCGTAACTAATTGCCGGCTGCCACTGAACATGGAAGCGCACCCTGATAAAAATACAAGACTGATCAATACGCTAAGTAATTTCATGTTTGTCTCTTTTGTCGTCATTAGAGTTTGCGCTCAACAGAGAGTCCGGTGAACCACTGGCTAAATTGTTCATTTTCTTCGGAGTGATCAAACTCAATATTATTAACCTGCAAACGTAATCGCCAATTCTTTTGATACTCATATAATAAGCTCAGGGCTAGTTGTGCTTTGCCAAATGACTTGCTGGAACTATTAAAACTTTCGGGGTCAGTAATCACTGAATCATCCTCATTAACGGTAGTGATACTTCCGATTTCAGCATATTTGTTGTCGCCGAACATTAAACCCGCTTTAGCTTGAATTTGAAACTTGCTAGCAACTTTGAAATACAAAACATGAGAAATATAAAATCCCTGGGTACTGATGGTGGCATCTCTGCTAACACTGCCTGTTGGCTCGCCAGCAGTATTAGTTTTTGAAATGTATTTTTGAAAATTAATGGAACCATAGTCTAGATAACCCAGCTCTATGCCGTAGTTTTGGTGGAAGCGAAAGTTCGCATATAAATTCCAAGGTAAATCCTGATTTTTTACCGAACTATATGACGGTACTCTAACTTGGCCTAGGTCTTGTACGATTGGCTCATCGAAGTCGGCTTGTGTCCACGAATGACCCAGTCCCCAGCCAATAGACGTCGCTACAGGATAGGCCTGAGCGGTAATGGGTAACAATAAAAAAATAAGAGTGATAATGCGCATGGCAAGTGTGCTTTCATTATGGATACGTTTAATAGTTGAATAATAGCTTTAGAGCTTGTTAAGCTCAAGCTTGCTTAACATCTCTTTCACATTCCTCAATGTCTTCACAAAAAAATCGAAGTATTTCCTCTTTTTGTTTCATAGCGTCATCGTAACCATGCTGTATTAAATCACGACAAAATCCCCGCTCAAATAACAAATAACTTAGTACACCCGAACCACTCTTGGCGCTGCTGTTACTGTTTTTAAAAAAGAAACGTAAACTTCTGGGAAGTTCGCGAATGTGACGCGCAGCAATGTCATCAATGGACTCGCTGGGATTAATTTCTAAAAGCTCAATGGGGCGTAATTGAATTCCCTGTTCTTGCATAACGGCATCTGGGATTTTGCTTAACGTACCGTTGACTCGGGTCAGTCTTTCTACATCGACTTCCATGCTATCCAAAAAAGCAGCATTAAACATATGGTTCATTATTTTAGACAAACTTGGATAGGTTTTCATGGTTTCCCGTTGCTTACGTTTATGAGTGTCACCACTGACACCAATGACTAAAATTTTGTCGGCTCCCATATGTAAAACTGGGCTGATAGGGGCTAATTGGCGAACGGCCCCATCACCAAAAAATTCTCGATTAATTTTTACAGCCGGAAACACCGTGGGAATAGCAGACGACGCCATTAAGTGATCAAGATTAATACGCGATCGTATTCCAATGCGTCTTAATCGTTGCCAATTTTTAACACTTTTATGAGCTTGAAAAAAACTAACACTTTCGCCGCTAGAATACCCCGTGGCAGTTACGGATAGAGCGTGTAAGTCTTGGTTGTCGATCGCTTTTTGTATGTTTTCAAAAGATACAAACTTTTTTAATAATTGCCTTAAGGGGGCATTATTTAACAGTGATACAGGGTCACCTGATTTGTAGCCAAAAAAAGAATTCATAAAAAATTTAACCGACCAACTGCATACGCTAACAAAATTACTGTGAAAAATTTGATCGCAACTGAAGTTTTTCCAAATTCTCTCCAGCTGACGAATACCTTGACGGTAATGTCCCGCATAGCTGGCCAAGGCTACGGCGTTAATGGCACCCGCACTGGTACCACTGATGATTTTAAAGGGGTTGGGGCTGTCATTGGGCAGTAAACGACAAATGGCTTTAAGTACGCCCACTTGATAGGCCGCCCGCGCACCGCCACCAGAGAGAATTAAGCCAATTTTTTTATCTATTAACTTCCGTGTCATAGGCCTGCAACATTGTTTGCAATAATGAACTGAAACTCAGTTAAGTATAGGCCATAATAGCGCTATTGATGTTGATAACTCTTAAGAGCCTTTTATGTTTAGCGGAATCGTACAGCGCACTTTGTCCATACAATCCCTTGAGAAAAAAACAGGTTTATGGACCTTATCCATTACCCTGCCTAAAGAGATGCTTGAAGGTCTCACACTTGGGGCGAGCATCGCTCTTAACGGAACGTGCCTTACGGTCTGTAAGATTGAGGGCCGCAATGTTTGGTTTGACGTGATGATGGCTACGCTATCGGTAACTAACTTGTTTGATTTACAGGTGGGGTCGATGGTAAATGTTGAGCGAGCGGCTCGATTTGGGGATGACATCGGTGGGCATCAGCTCAGTGGTCATGTATTTGGCCAAACCCGTATTGTGGAAATAGAGCGCCCTGAAAACAACCGCATTATTTGGTTTGATATCCCTGCTCAATTTAAGGCGTATATCTTTGATAAAGGCTATATAGGCCTAAATGGCTGTAGTTTAACCATTGCCAAAGTCGAAGAGGCACGGTTTTGCGTTTACCTTATTCCTGAAACCCTATCGATTACGACCTTTGGGGAACTTGAAGTGGAGGCTAATATCAATCTTGAAGTGGACAGTCATACGCAAGCGGTGGTGGACACGGTTGAGCGTATGTTGCTTCAACGTGGCCTTATTCAGTAAACGCCAAAAGCTTAGATAAGCCCAGGCTGCGATGAATACAGTGGGCTTAGGTTGCTTCAAAGTGTTACCTAAAGCACGCCTATAAACTTTTTAGGTAGCGGGTAATATCACTGGATTCATACATCCACTGCGTTTTGCCATTTTCATCATCGATACGCAGGCAAGGAACGGTGGTTCTGCCGCCGCCTTGCATTAATTCTTGACGATTCTTTGGGTCGGTTAGCGTGTTTTTCAGTTCAATTTTTGCGTTAACGCTGTTAAGCCCGCGTAACACCATTTGGCAAAACGGGCATTGGTCGTAGTAATACAAAGCGTAAGAAGACATCTTAGATCCAACTCTTAATTATTCAATTTCGGTTTACTTTTTCGGGTTATGCATGTTCGAGCAAATTTTACTCTTTTTTATCAGTACTGTGGCCAATATTTTTTCTGCATTTGCTGGTGGTGGTGCGGGCTTGATCCAGCTGCCAGTACTTATCTTCATGGGACTGCCATTTTCACTGGCTTTAGCCACTCATAAAGTGGCCACAGTGGCATTGGGGGTTGGGGCCACCATACGCATCGTAAAGGAAGGTCATACCCGCTGGAAGTTCAGTTTATTCATGCTGTTAAGTGGTATTCCTGGGGTTGTGTTGGGGGCAATCTTTATTATTGGTGTGGATGATCGTCTGGCGCAAGTTTTCCTCGGTATGCTCACGTTGACGTTGGGACTGTATTCTATTTTTAAACCCACCCTTGGCATGGGTGATAAGCCTAAAAATCGTGACACACAAGGCTGGATAATAGGCGGTGGGGGATTATTGTTAATTGGTTTTGCCAATGGCGCGTTGTCCGCTGGCACCGGTCTATTTGCCACCATGTGGCTGGTAAAGTGGTTTGGGCTTAATTACAAGCAAGCCGTGGCGCACACACTTATTGCAGTGGGTCTATTTTGGAATGCATCCGGCGCCATTACTATGGGCGTTATTGCGCAAATACACTGGGCTTGGCTGCCAGCCTTATTGGCCGGTTCATTGTTAGGTGGCTTTATAGGGGCTCACTTAGCCATCAATATGGGGTCTCAATGGATAAAGCGAGCCTATGAAGTGGTGACGTTGGTGGTGGGCATTAAATTGATATTAGGTTAACAAGCAGGCCTCTTTGTCTTAATTTTTAAGGCCTAGTACTCCAAGGCCACTTGGATTTATGCTAGTATGCGGCCCCTAAATTTCAAACCTGTAAATGTGGATTTAAAATGTCATTTGAAACACCAGCTCAAATTGTAAGTTACCTAATTGGCCGTCAAGTGGGCGATCAGCTTAAGACCAACCAATTCCCTGATTTTGATATCGATGGTGTAGCCAAAGGTATTAAAGATACTTTTGCTGATGCTGAAATGCCTCTATCTGAAGAGCAAATTGAAGCGGCTTACAAAGTGATTCAAGAGCAAATGCAAGAGATCCAAGCCAAAGCATCTGAAGAAGGCCAAAAAGTAGGCACTGAATTTTTAGCACAAAACGCTAAGAAAGACGGCATCATCACGCTAGAAAGTGGCCTTCAGTATGAAATCCTGGTTGAAGGTAACGGCGCTAAGCCAACTAAAGAATCTACTGTACGTACGCATTACCACGGATCATTCATCGACGGTAAAGTATTCGACAGCTCTGTAGAACGCGGTCAACCTGCAGAATTCCCAGTAGGCGGCGTAATCGCTGGCTGGACAGAAGCTCTACAGTTAATGGGTGAAGGCTCTAAATGGCGTTTATTTGTACCTTCCGACCTAGCATACGGCGCACAGGGCAGCCAAGGTGCTATTCCACCTCACAGCGCGTTGATCTTTGAAGTTGAATTGTTGAACGTTCTTTAAGTTTAAATAGTTTAGCGTAAACAAAAAGCAGCTTAGGCTGCTTTTTTTATGTCTGCAATTTGGATTTTAGAGGGAGTTTGTTTAAGAGATCGCTCACAGGGTGAGCTCGTACGAGGGCAGCTCCTGCCCGATTATTAACATGACTGGTCAATAACGGAGTGACCAGCTATCAATCACCTTACGAAGCCAGTCGATGCGCTCTATAAGCGGCGGGTGACATACCAATCCACTTCTTAAAGGCGTGACGAAAGTTGGCCACATCACTGAAGCCTAAAGACTCGGCAATGTCATCCGTAGTCATGTTGGTGCTATTCAAACAGTTAAGGGCGTATTCACTGCGGCTAGTGTCCACCAGCTTTTGGTAGCTAGTACCGGCATCGGCTAGTTGACGGCGTAAGGTTCGACCACTGAGCTTAAAGGCGCCGGCCACCATATCAAAATTAGGGTAATCCCCAACCGAGGTGACTAATATCTGATTAATCTCCCCTACTAAATTATGTTCGCGCTTTGGAGTCTGTACGGTCCATCGTTGGCTAATTTGGGCACTTTGCATCGTTACCGTCCAATTCATCAAGTCATGGTTATTATTATTGCCCTGAGGGCGTTGAT
>JAPYOO010000045.1:0-4012 GCA_029938135.1 Bermanella sp.
AAAATGCTGAATTTAACTCTACTTTGCATCGCTACCTCTAGTCACAATCATGATTTTTAGCTATGGTTACAGCACTGTAACCTCAAATCTCTTCAAGGAGAAGAAGATGTCAATATTCCGTATTTTAACGGCTTCAGGCCTAGCACTGACTTTAGCAGCGTGTGGCTCTACCGCACCTCAACAAGTTGCCGTTCCAGATTGTACTTTCCCAGATGCACCGACTGTTGCAGCACCAGGCTGGGTATGTGACGAACCGGTTGAAGGTTTGGCTGTTTCTGCCGTAGGTTCTGCTGATAAATCAGGCGCTGGCATTAACTTCATGAAGCAACAAGCTTCTACTGCTGCCCGCGTACAATTGGCGCAAACCATGAAAGTTCAAGTTCAAAACCTAGTGAAGCAATTTGCTGAAACAACCGGTGTAGGCGATAGCGAAACCGTTGATATGGTAAACAGCTCTGTGACTAAGCAGATCACTAACGAAACATTAGTGGGTACTCGCATCTTTAAAACTCGTCGCAGCCCTAATGGTAACTTGTACGTACTAGTAGGCTTGGATGATAACGCCGCTAGCTTGATTCATGAAACGGCTCTTAAGACGTCTATGAACAACGAAAAAGCGTTATGGCAGAAGTTTCAGTCTAAGAAAGGCCATGACGAGCTAGCGAAAGAAATCGCTGCTATGAACGCTCAGTAAGACTTATGCTCTTGAATGGCACTTTTAAGTTGCCAGTCTAAGAAAGGCCATGACGAGCTAGCAAAAGAAATTGCAGCAATGAACGCTCAGTAAGATTTAGTTTTATAAGCTTCAATAAAAAAGCCCAAGTGTTTTAAACGCTTGGGCTTTTTTATTGCTAATATTTATTGATATTCTAATTCGCGTGCAAGCACGCTCCTACGAGCACAGCATTTAAAAGTGCTGAAAGCCAGCGGCTAATAACTCTCCATCTAAAATACTCACCTCATTGCCAGCCACTACCTGCCCCACACAAATGCCATTTTCACAATGTGCTGCGGTGTACGCCAACTGGTAATCATCACCGCCACTTAACGCGTACTGTAAAGCTTGTTCTCGGCCATATAGTGCAACCAACGCTGCTGACAAAGGAACTTTGCTAGCATTAAGCTCAATACCCACACCACTTTTTTTACAAATATGATTTAAGTCCTGAACTAAACCATCACTCACATCCAAGCAGGCACTGGCTACCCCGATTAACGATTGAGCAAACTCAATTTGGGGTAAAGGCTTATAAAAGTGTTGCGTTAATGGGCATACAGATTCAGCCTTCTTTAAAGCGGGGTCAGCCAACACTATCGGCAAAGCACCACCGCCATCCCCCATATTACCGCTCACATACACCTTATCTCCCACACAAGCGCCTGAACGCGTCAGTGCACAGCCTTTTTCCACCACACCATGTACCTGAATGGTAATCACCAATATAGGGCCCTTAGTGGTGTCTCCTCCCATTAACGGGCATTGATATCGTTGGGCCATATCCGCTAGACCCTGACTAAAATTATTTAACCAGCTAGGGTTTGCCTCGGGCAAAGTAATGCCTAGAGTAAAACCAATTGGAGTGGCCCCCATGGCCGCTAAGTCACTTAAGGTGACGCACAGTGCTCGGGTGGCAATATCAAAAGGCTTCGCGTCTTTAGGAAAGTGTACATCCTCAATTAAGGTGTCCATGGAAATACACAGTTGCTGCTGGGACGGTATATCCAATACGGCACAATCGTCGCCAATGCTTAGGTTTATATGGGAATTACACCAAGACAGTTTTTGTTGCTGGAAATATTGTTCAATTAGCTCAAATTCTTTCACGTATTTGGACTCAAGCTTTTAGAGAAAGGGAGAAGGCTTCCCGTTTATTACGGGAAGCGCATTAAGGCTTACTTTTTTATTTCTACAATGCGAACGACTTGCGCAAGTTTATCCAGTGCACCGTTTATAAATTTATGACTTTCGGTGGCGCCAAACTTTTTAGACAGTTCAACACTTTCGTTAATCACAACTTTATAAGGCACATCAATACGGTGTGCCAATTCAAACGCCGCCAATCTTAATATGGCTTTCTCAACGGGCGTTACTTCTTCCATTGCACGACTAAGACAAGGCATTAACATCTCATCTAATTCGCTTAGGTTGTTAGGCACACCACGTAAAATATCACGGAAATATTCGGTATCCACGTGAGTCATGTCGTTATCAGCGATAAATTCAGCTTCAATTTTACTCAGGTTAGAGCCGGCCATATCCCACTGATACAAAGCTTGCATAGCATAATGACGTGCTTTGCGACGAGCGCCTGGATTTGGACGATCGCTGTTATTTTTACGTGGTACCGGCTTAGAAGTATCGGTCATTACGCCTCCAACTGCTTAAGTAGACTAACCATTTCGTATGCGGTTAGAGCAGATTCTTCGCCCTTATTGCCCGCTTTTGTGCCTGCGCGTTCAATAGACTGCTCTATTGTATCAACGGTTAAAATACCAAATGATACCGGAACGCCTGTTTCAAGCGTAATTTGGCTTAAGCCACTTACCGCAGAACCTGACACATAATCAAAGTGGGGGGTTGATCCTCGAATCACCGCACCTAGGGCGATCACGGCATCATATTTGCCGCTTTGCGCTAATTTTTTAACCACCAATGGCACTTCAAATGCACCAGGACACGTTACTAAGGTAATGTTGTCTTCTTCAATACCGTGACGGGTTAAACCGCGCACTGCACCATCAACCAATTTATCAACAACAAACTCATTCCAAGTCGTTTGTACGATGGCAAACTTGGCATCCAAAGCCGTTAACTTTCCTTCAATTTTTTTCATGTTAAAATCCTACTTTAAAATTCTTAATTTTTTAAATTACAAACGTGTTAATTGCTATTTACTAGCCTTGATAAGGTATGTATTCCAGTACTTCTAAATTGAAGCCTGAAATAGCCGTGAATTTCATTGGGCTACTTAACAAACGCATTTTGGTCACACCCAAATCACGCAAAATTTGTGATCCTGTACCTATGGTCACATATGCGCCTGAACTATCTACATCGGTAGAACGCACCGGTTTTTGACGACCAAAAAATGTTTCTACGCTGGCGTTGATATCTTCACGGCCACCGGCACTTAAAATAATCAGAGCACCACTTTTAGCTTCTGATATCGCCTTTAAAGAATTATCTACCGACCAGCTTTTAGAATTTTTAACCACCGCACCCAATACATCACGTAAGGTTTCAGCTGTTTGTACTCGCACTACCGGTGCTTCATCATTTTCCACATCGCCAAAACTTAATGCCATGTGAGTTTCGTTATTAATGGTGTCGCGGTACATGTGTAAATCAAACTCACCATGTTCAGTGGTGAGTTTATCTACGCTGGTTTTCTCAACCGTTTTTTCATTGCTCATGCGGTATTGGATCAAATCGCTGATAGTACCAATTTTTAGATCATGCTCTTTAGCAAATACTTCCAATTCCGGGCGGCGCGCCATGGTGCCGTCTTCATTCATTATTTCAACAATACACGCCGACGGCTGCAAACCGGCTAGGCCTGCAATATCACAACCCGCTTCGGTGTGACCGGCACGCGTTAAAACACCAGCCGCTTGCGCGCGTAATGGAAAAATATGTCCAGGCTGCACAATATCATCGGGCTTAGACATGGGATTAACCGCGGCCAGTACCGTCACGGCACGGTCTCCCGCACTAATTCCTGTCGTTACGCCTTCGGCTGCTTCAATAGACACTGTAAAAGGGGTACTAAATTTAGAACCGTTACCCGCCACCATAGAGGGCAAACCTAAATAATCACAACGCTCTGGCGTTAATGTTAAACAAATTAGTCCACGCGCTTTACTGGCCATGAAGTTAATAATTTCAGGGGTGACTTTTTCGGCAGCCACAATAATGTCGCCTTCGTTTTCACGATCTTCGTCATCCATAAGGATAACCATCTTGCCATCACGAATATCGGCAATTATTTCTTCTATTTTATTAAGCGCCATT
>JAPYOO010000045.1:4112-23374 GCA_029938135.1 Bermanella sp.
TAATCTGTTTAAGGCCAACATTTACAAAAAGATTAAAATCCTATGGTCAGGCGAATGTCATCGCCCACCATGCGTGTATCAATAATATTTAACAGCTGTTTATCGGCCATTTCACTTATGGGCAACTGAAACAACGGACGGGCTTCACTTCCCATCAAACAAGGTGCCATGTACAGAACCATTTCATCCACCAGCGCCTGTTTAATAAATTGGCCTGCTAAGGAGGCTCCGGTTTCAATCAACACTTCGTTGCAGTGACGATCACCCAGCGCCTTTAAAAGGGCCGGTAAATCTAATCCATTTTCATCAATATTAAGTGGCAAGACTTCAGCGCCTACATGTAGTTGCACACCGTGCTTCACCACCACTAAAGTGCCACCATCTTGTTTTAAAATTTTAGCCGTTTTAGGTAAGCGACCTAGACTATCCAGTACCACCCTTAACGGCTGACGACTAGCAACAAATTTGGCAAATTCCGCATCATCAAACCCTAATTCATCGGCCCTAACCGTAAGCGAAGAATCGTCCTGTAAAATACTGCCGATACCGGTGATGACGGCCGAGCTGCGCGCTCGTAATTTTTGCACGTCCGCGCGAGCATGCGGTCCGGTAATCCATTGGCTTTCGCCACTTTGCATTGCGGTTCGGCCATCTAAGCTGGATGCCATTTTAAGGCGTACAAATGGCAAACCTGTTTCCATACGTTTTATGAAGCCGGGGTTTAAATCACGCGCTTGGTCTTCTAATACACCCAATGTAATCTCAATACCGGCCGCTTCAAGTTTTGCAAAGCCTTTACCGGCCACCTCAGGATTAGGGTCTTGCATGGCACACACTACATGCGCGACACCGGCTTTAATAAGTCCATCGCTGCATGGTGGGGTGCGACCAAAGTGACTGCAGGGCTCCAATGTCACATACGCGGTAGCCCCTTTTGCTTGTGAACCTGCCATTAACAACGCATTGACCTCAGCATGACCTTCGCCTGCCTTACGGTGAAAACCTTCACCCACAACACTACCGTCCTTCACGATCACACAGCCCACTCTTGGGTTGGGGTCGGTGGTATATAAACCTAGCTTCGCTAATGAAATAGCACGGGCCATGTATTCAAGATGAATCACGTAGAGGGCTCGCTTTGCGAGGTAGGATGATTTAACGCAGGGGTATCTGTTTGAGCGGTATCTGAGCTGATGTCGCCAGGTACACCGTGGCGCATACGATCGATTTCTTGGCTAAACTCTTCAATATCTTGGAACTGACGATAAACCGACGCGAAGCGTACATACGCTACCTGATCTAGTTTGCGTAATTCATCCATCACCAACTCGCCTACGATGCGGCTTTTAAGCTCTCGTTCGCCGGTGGCTCTTAGGCTGGCTTGAATACGGTGAATTGAGGCTTCAATACTTTCAACGCTAACAGGGCGCTTTTCCAGTGCTCGCTGAATGCCACTGGTGAGCTTTTGTTCGTCGAAGGGAACGCGTGTGCCGTCGCTTTTGATCAATTTAGGCATGACCAATTCGGCGCTTTCAAATGTGGTAAAACGTTCGTCACAGGCCTGACATTGGCGTCGTCGACGCACCTGATCACCGTCTGCCACCAGGCGGGAATCGATGACTTTAGTGTCTTGTTCATCGCAAAATGGACAACGCATGGCACAGCCTATGTATAAAGAGCAGTTAGTGGGGGCGATTGTACCCGTTTATGCCTTGCCTGAAAACCAAGCAAGCCTCGCTATTCCTTACAGATCTGTACAAATCGCTGTAAATACATACAACTTCCAACGCTTGCCTAGTCTATAACTAGACTAAACTAAAGTAAGAGTAGGCGCATTTTGGGGGGAGTGTATATGGTTTTTCGAGTCGCACCGGTTGTGGCCGCGCTAGGCCTCGTTTTAACCCTATTAAACGGCTGTGGTGACGCATCAGAAGGCATCACTGTGGTTCCATCATCTAACGAACAAGATAATCAACCAAAAGATGATCCAGACACAGATCACCCTGACACCACGATTTGTGAAACCGATAGCAGCTTCATGGCTAACCGCGCATGGCCTCGGGTATTAAGCCAGTGCGCGGCCTGCCATAACGATGGAGGCTTGGCGGGACAAAGTGCTTATATACTTAATAATTCGCTATCAGCCTTAGATCAAAACTATGCCGCCAGCCTTAGTTATGAAAATGCGTACCCTGATGGACTACTGAATAAAGCGAGTAACAACGGCGTGACCCATGGAGGCGGCGTATTACTCACTAGCGGCGATGAAAACTTTCAAATATTAGCTGAATTAACCCAACGCTTTACAACACCTATTACCTCTTGTGATACCCGTGATGAGCCACCCGTCAGCAGTACGCTAGAGCCACGCACATTGATTAATAAGCTCACGATGGCCAGTGCTTCTTACACTTACCGCCAGGCCGCATTACTCATGAATGGCCGATTACCCAGTAACGATGAATTGGCCCTTGTCTCCGACAGTAATTTAAAATTAAAACTCCGGGCCCTAATGAGCGGCCCCGAATTTGATGACTTTTTAATGGAAGCGGCCAATGACCAACTCCTCACCATGAAGTGGGCCGGTAGCCGCACCCCAGGATTGAGTGCCTTAAATGGCGAACATTTTTACCCCCATGTAAATTCTCGTATTGCCCCACTTGAGCTTGCGCTTGAAAATGCCAATACAGATGAAGAGCGCCAGCAGGCCCAACAGCTTGTATGGGACACTCTAAACAAAACTAACTTAGCCCTAGCGCAAGAGCCTCTAAGACTCATTGCCCGAGTGGTTCAACAAGAGCAGCCGTATTCACAAGTGCTCACCGCCAACTATATTTTGGTGAACCCCTATTTAAACGATATTTTTAATACAGGATTGTCTTTTGTAGATAACTTTGACTCCGAAGATTGGCAGCCAGCACAAATAAATACGGGGTATCGTAACGGCGCTGACCTTCCCCACGCCGGTATACTGACTAGCCCCATGTTTTTAGCGCGTTTTCCCAGCACCGACACTAACCGCAACCGAGCACGCTCCCGCTGGACCCATTATTTTTTTCTGGGTGTGGATATTGAAGGTCTTGCCACCCGCCCCATGAACAGCGACAGTTTAGCGGATGTGGACAACCCTACTTTAAATAACCCAGATTGCGCGGTGTGCCATGAGCTTATGGACCCTGTGGCTGGCGCGTTTCAGAACTGGGGCAACGATGGTCAATTTCGTGATCAATGTGGCTGGTTTCCAGACAGTACCCACCCGGAAGGAGGGGAATGGCTGTGTGACCAAGATGCTTTACCCTGGGTGGGTTACAAAGAGTTCTTTGACCCTTATCAGGTTGGGGACTTGTGGTACCGGGATATGCGACTTGCAGGCTTTGGTAGTGTGCCGTTGCCGGACAATCAAGAAGACACCGGCCTTAGGTGGTTGGCGCAGCAACTTGTTGAAGACCCCAGATTTGCCAGCGGCACGGTTAAATTTTGGTTCAAGGGAGTGTTTGCCCGTGAGCCCGTCCCCTTACCCACCAACACAATGGACCAGCAGTTTGCAGGGCGTCTTGGTGCTTTTGATATTGATCATTTGTTTATAGAAGAATTTGCCACCGCATTTGCTAATGGCAGTGCCGGTA
Source organism: Bermanella sp. (assembly GCA_029938135.1). Lineage (GTDB taxonomy): Bacteria > Pseudomonadota > Gammaproteobacteria > Pseudomonadales > Oceanobacteraceae > Bermanella. The sequence goes on from JAPYOO010000045.1 coordinate 7,739, forward strand.
CCGCCACCCATGGCGCCTTTAACTTAAAGGACTTACTAGTCGACATGTTGGCCTCACCGTTATTTAGAGCACAATTTAGTGAACAAGCACTGCGACTTGATGAGCAAATTGCACTTAATCACGTGGGCCTAAATAGATTACTCACTCCAGAGCAATTAAACCGCAAGCTAACTGCTTTGTTGGGTACCCATTGGAGCCATGTGTGGGATGAAAACCGCAATCAGCTCATCAGTGATTTTTATGGCTTTTACGGGGGCATCGACAGCGATGGCGTGACCGATAGAAATCTGCAATTAAATACGTTAATGGCCACAGTAGTGGAAAGATACAGTAGCGAGATGGTGTGCCGTTTGGTGATCGACGATTTTGAACTGCCCATTACTGAGCGCTTGTTATTTAACAAGGTTGGCCTCGCCGATACACCCAACACCGCATCTGGACAAGATGCTATTAAGGCCGCCATGGGGCATTTAATCTCGCGTTTTTGGGGCAGTGACGAATCCACAAGCTCTGAAATAAACGCGGCCTTTGATTTATTTGTGGACCTTCGAGACGAGCGTTTACAAAACAATGCCACCACCGTGTTAAGCACCAATGCAGACAGCGAAGTCCATGACGATTTTGATGAGTTCTGCCAGCTTGATTGGCAAGATGAAAACGCCTTACGTGTCGACAGCAATCAAGTGGTGCGGCCATGGATGGGGGTATTAATGTACTTAATCAGTGATTACAAAGTGTTGTATTTATGACATTAAATCTACAGCGCTAATTTCTACGACCACTCAGGGAGTCATAATGCGACGTCGTGATTTTATTAAAACATTAGCCGCCGCCGGTTTATGCGTAAGCCAGCCTTGGTTAAAGAACCCGGTACAGGCGGCAAATCTTACGCCGTATAGAGGCAAGTTTTTTGTCAGCATCAGTGCCGATGGTGGCTGGGATGTGACCAGTTTTTGCGACCCTAAGGCCAATAGTTTAATAAACCGCTGGGCCAGTAACCAGGGTGTGCAAAATATTCAAGACAGCCCAATTCAGTACGCGCCTTTTGCACACAACAGCGCATTTTTTCAAACGCATCATAAAAACATGCTGGTTATCAATGGTATAGATTGCCAAACCAATGCTCACGAAGCAGGCGTAAGGCACGTTTGGAGTGGTCAGTTAGCTCATGGTTACCCTAGTTTTTCAGCCATTGCCGCGGCCACCTTAGGTGCCAATTTACCTTTAGCGTATATCAGTAATGGCGGTTATAAAGAAACGGCAGGCATTACTCAGTACACGTTAATGCAAGACCCCACTTCGCTTAAAAAATTAGTCTTCCCTAATCAGTTTTTAGATTACGACAGCGAAGGCGATTGGGACCCTGCCAAGCAATATCATCGCACCGCTACTATGGATTTAGTACAACAGGCCAAGATGGATCGCCTTACGCGCTTGCGTGGTCGAAACCAATTAACGCCTAAACAAGTTAATAGTTTAAATGACCTGTTTAATGCTCGTGTTGGAGTAGACCAACTGGCCCCATTAGCGCAAACCATGCCCGATACCCTAGTAAGCAATACCGATAATGACGGTGAATGGAATCCATTAATGCGACAAGCCCAGATTGCACTGGCCTCTTATGAAGCGGGTTTGTGTGTCGCGGCTGACTTAACCATGTGGGGTTTTGATACCCACAGTGACCACGATACCGAGCACACCACCGCTCTTCAAAGATTGCAAAATGGCATCGATTATTTATGGCAAGAAGCCGCACGCCGCGGTATTGATGATAAATTAGTGGTATTAGTCAGCAGTGACTTTGCACGCACTCCTGAATACAACGATGGAGATGGTAAAGATCACTGGCCCATCACCAGTACAATCATTATGAGCAAAGGCCAAAGCTGGACCGACCAAGTTGTGGGCGCCACATCCAGCGAGCACAACGCACTGAAAATAAACCCCACCACGTTAGCCCTTGATGAAACAGGCATTCTTATTCAACCTAAACATATTCAACAGGCTATGCGCCGATTAGCGGGCATAGAAGAGCACACTATTAGCCAGATGTTCCCATTAGCGGCTGAAGATATTGCATTTTTTTGATGGTATTTAAACGATAAATGACTTGATATCAGTGCTGTGTTTATAGGTCATGTATTTTGCTAAGTACAAATGCCTGCAACGCAATTTTTTCAGTATCGGGCACATCCTCGAACTGCAAACCTACACTTAAGCCTTGCTCTATTTTTTGAATGCTTCTAACAATACTTTTTACTTTGAGTTGATATTCCAAATCCGCAATTGCAATAGTAAAAACCAACATGACAGAGTCGTTAGCGTGAAAATCAAATGTTTTTCCGATGATCCCAGCGCCATGAATACTTAAATCAATAATTTTTGCTGTGGTTGTTTTATTTTCGCCCGCCAATATGTATTCAATTTCGGTGACGACTTCTACATTAGCCCGCACACTGTCACGGACTTCGCCAGTGATGACTGACTCTGGTATTTTAAAGTGTATATGGGGATAAGGGGATTTACTTGCGTATATAACCTCAGTTTTAAAAGCACATGCGCACCCTAAGCGATTAGCAAAAAAACGTACATTAACCTCCTCACCACTCTTTACGTTAGCTGGTGCACCGTTAATTATAGGAGTCGTCACGATGAGTGATTCATTACGCCTGTAACCTATGAGTAGGCTGCGATCACGATCCGAGGTATAGCCTTCAAATTCTAATTGAAATACCTGGCCTGGGATCAACTTCAGATCCATGAATCCTACGGCACGTCCTGTCATTTATGCATTTACACCTTCAAGCCAAAAATAAGAGCCAAAACCTAAGAATCTAAAGCCCTTAATAAAGTGTAGCTGGATTTTTAATAGCTTGCCTTTTCGACTAAAAAATTATGCGATTATGCGTTTCCGTCAAGCACAAAAAACCCGGTATTTACCCGGGCTTAAATTACATTAGATTAATAATCGACCTTTAAATATTAGCCCGTTACATGCGGCGCTAAACCCATACCCCAAATAATAACCGACACCGCCATAACGCCCACTAAAGCACACATGCCCACGGTACAAATGGAGGTCGCAAATATAAAACCCCGTTCTTCTGGGATATTCATAAAAATAGGGACTCCGGCGTATAACAAATAGATGGTATAACCGACTGCCGCCATCACCACAAAGACGTTAAGCCACAAAATAGGCAGCACACCAATGGCACCAGCTAAAAACATGGGGGTTGAAGTAAACGTGGTAAATAATAAGCAACGCTCAAGACTGGCTTCTGCACCAAATGTTTTTTCCATCCAATATGTGGTGTAACCCATAAAGAACATGCCTGCCAATAACGCAGCATAAAATCCTATAGCTAAGGGCACAGCGGTTTCCATAGACAAATAATAATACTCTTTGCCTATGATACTCCAGCCAAACTGGGTGGTACCCACTAACATGGCAAACGGTGGGATCGCCGCTAAAAATAATAAGTGGGTTAAATATATATGGCCCAATGAATGGTCTTCTCGTTTTATGGAGTCCCATTCTTCTTTTGGGTGATACAGCAATCCAAACATATGTTGTAAGTACATAATCGTTCCCTTATTAGCTGATTATTTTTTCATTTCACAAGGCCCAGCCGCTAGCAACTGTGAGATGTATTAAAAAGTATGGCGTGTCCGTTTTTAAATCTAGCTTTCATTTGAGCATAATAAGAATTTCGTTTAATTCTCCCCTCAGTTAGATTGGCTAATTCCCTCCTAAAATGCAATCAAGCGAACATAATGATCCAATAACAGAGCTGCAAATAACCACATAATATAAAAAAGCGAATATCTGAAGCTACGACGCGCATTATAATGACTTGGATCACACCACATGCGATAACAATGCCAAGTAAACTTAGCATTTATGTAAGTGGCCACGACTAAATAGATAAGCCCTTGAGAACCAATGAGTACCGGCAATATGCTCACCACACTCAGTAACAAACAGTACAACCAAGCCTGAAAAGCGGTAAATTCAACCCCATGAGTCACTGGCAACATAGGTACACCGGCCTTGGCATAATCATCTCGCTTATAGATGGCCAGAGCCCAGAAATGGGGGGGCGTCCATGTAAAGATAATCAGCACCCATAGTAACGCTTCTGGTGAAACCGCACCGGCAACCGCAGTGAAACCTAACAGTGGTGGCATCGCCCCAGCAATTCCGCCAATAGTAATATTTTGCGGAGTAGCGGGTTTTAGCCACAAGCTATATACCACGCCATAGGCAAACATCGACAACACAGACAAAACGGCCGTTAAGGTATTCACCTGAAAATATAAAATACTGAAACCAAAGATAAGTAGCGCCATTGAAAAAATAAACGCAGATTCAACGCTTACTTTACCGCTAGCAACAGGCCGGCGTTTGGTTCGTTGCATTTGGGTATCTCTGAAACGATCCACCAAATGATTCAGTACCGCCCCCGACATGCAGCACGCAGCCACCCCCAATAAGGAACATGTTAAATGCCATAAATCTATATTTACGCCATCGGCCAATAGGTAGCCCACCACCATCGTAAACAACATCACCGCCACTACTTTAAACTTAGTGAGAGCAAAATAGTCCTTCACTGTATTGAATGCGGTAAATGTAGTAGGCAGCTTAGTAATTCTTTGCATAACTAACCCCAATTATTTTTTATAATTATTATCAAAATTAATAGCCTGCTAAGCCAGTAACTCTTCCATCGGCTTTTCTTTTTCAAATTCTATTTCTTTGGCTGTCATACCGTTTAAAGCACTTAACCATAACAACATGGCAAACGTGTTATGCAATAACGCTAACGGTAATGGCAATAACCAAATAGCATTAAGTATTCCAATTGTTATTTGCACCCCTAAAAAGCTGGCACAAAACAATAATGATCGTCGTTGCTGGAAGTGGAGCTTAGCTAGATAGAAAAACATGAATAACACTGCAATCGCCCCTATTCGATGAAGCCACTGCACCGCCATTTTATCCTTCATGCCCATCACGCCCCCCAAATACTCAGCGCCATCAACTCTAGGTGCTTTTAATACGCCAGCATCAATATCTACCCACCAGTTACCCTGACACGTTGGAAAGTCTGGACACACTAGGCCGGCGTACTGGCTACTGGTCCAAGCGCCTAACGCCATTTGAAGAAATATAACAAGCGCAAATGCCGACCACGCAGAGCGTAACCTAGGCTCGCGATTACTGGTAAGTACTCGCCATATCATAAATTGCGCGCCCAAGGTAATAGCGCCACCTAACAAATGTGCACTCACCACCGGTGGCCATAAACGTAATGTAACCGTCCACATGCCAAATAAACCTTGCACCACTACCCATATACACAAGAATATAGAAAGATAACGAACCACACCTAAATACCTAGGCCACAGCAAAAACGCCTGAATTACAATGCTTAAACCCAATAAAGTGGCTAAGTATCTATGGGTCATTTCCATCCAGGCTTTGACGGAATCAAATTGCCAATGAACAAACTCAGTAGCCGCTTGATTGTGCTCTGGAATAAACTGCCCGTAACAGACAGGCCAATCAGGGCAACCCAAACCCGCATCCAACAATCGAGTTAGTGCACCCAGCGTGACCACAAAAAGTGTGAGAAAAATATTAAATAATGCAAACTTACGCATTAAGCTCCTCCATGCTTCATGAGTACTTTAAGATCCTTCAATAATTTATAAGCCCCTTGTTCGCTCGCTTGATATGACAGTAAAACTAAACCCTGGTGATCCGCTATAAACAATCCATTTTGATGCGCTAATAGCTTTTTGTTTGAGGCCTCGCTGATCACTAATTTTTCACTGTGTTTGCCTAAGGCCATTTTTACTCGCTGTAGTAAACCATACCAAGAATCACAGTCTTGCTGGCAATCTTGTTCACGCCACAATAACTGCCAGTTTGCTTTTTGAGGAACATCAACAAATTGCGAATCATCTAGCCACTGTCCCCGCGCGCTAACACTTATACTTCCTTTATCGTCCAATAATAAAATAGAGGCCACAAATGGAGCAAATAACACCAACAACATTAATAACACTGGCAATCTTGATTTCATAACTTCTCTCCGTTTTTAATACTACTGGTAATGCTAGATAACACTAAAATGATCAAGCCAGATATAGCCAACAAGATCCACTGTATTGCGTACCCTTGATGGCGGTGATGACTAAGATAAGGCGCTTTAGTTGGCATTAACATTTGCAGGCCAGCGCCTTTCTTTAGATGAAATATTTTTTGCGATACCGGCTGACCAGTAATATTTGAAAAATAACGATTATCTATGTATTGAATTCTATTTTTAACAGGGTCAATTAAGCCACTATTCAATAACATGGGGGTTTGGTAATCGACTAATAAGCCAGTTATGCTACTGAAGTCATATATGGGATTAACAGTGGGGAGTGTGTTGCGGTTTTTGTATGAAACAAATCCTCGATTAACAAGATATATATGACCCTCATAAGAAAATGGCGTAATTACCGCATAACCTGCACGCCCGTGTAACGTTTGATTGTCTAAGAAGTGCGTGTATTTGTTTAGATAGTCTCCGCTTATGTGTACTTGCTGGGCGCTTGGCGCCAAATAAAATTGTGACTTCTGATATTGCCACATACCCGCAGCCAGACAAATAGCAATACCCAACAACATTATTAGGCTATATAAAGGTTTTATACTAAGATACCAAGACTGCCTAAAACTGTGTATTGGAGATAACATCATGCTTTTAAAAGGGTTAATTTTATTATTTTTATTGCTCAGCATTGGAGCCCTCTTTATTGGTCTTTACCATCTTGTTACTGCTAAAAAAAGTTCGGTACAAACCTTTAAGTCTTTAAAATACCGCGCTATCTTTGCTGCATGCACCTTAGTGGTTATTTTGTGTTATTTACTCGCATACAAATAAGCCGCTTTTATTTTAAAATAGGCGCCTCTTTAGGCACCTATTAAGTGTCACGTTAGAGCACGTATACAAACGTAAATAGCATCAACCAAACCACGTCTACAAAGTGCCAATACCAGGCCGCCGCTTCAAACCCAAAATGGTCATCCGGGGTAAAGTGTCCATTATCAACCCTTCTGTACATAACAAATATCATAATGGCACCCAGTGTTACATGCGCGCCATGGAATCCTGTTAACATATAAAAGGTTGAACCATAGATACCGCTACTGACGGTAAGGTTGAGTTCATGAATAGCATGCCCATACTCGGCGACTTGCACACACAAAAAAGCAGCACCTAAAAATAGCGTCGACCTTAACCAAAATAACGTTTTAGCTTTGTTCTCATGGCGTAAACTATGATGTGCAAAGGTAAGAGTGAAACTTGAAACGATTAATAAAACCGTATTAATAAAAGGTAAAGACCATGCGTCTATTAATCCCATAGGACCTTGAAACTGTGTCATGTCTGGGGTTTTAACTAACGGCCAGTGAGCCGTAAACCCTTCCCACAACATGCCGCTGATACCCTTTACACCCTCTCCACCAATCCAAGGGACCGAAAAAGTTCTAGCATAAAATAGTGCACCAAAGAAACCGGCAAAAAACATCACTTCAGAAAAGATGAACCAGCCCATGCTTATTCTAAAAGACCGTTTTAGTTGGTCGCTGTTTAACCCCCTAAGACCTTCATTGACTACCTCACTAAACCAGCCAAATAACATGTATAACATCAAGAAACCTGCCACCACCGCCATTGCGATAGAAAACATACTCACTTGGCTGTGAGTGCTTTCGTGAATAATGGAGGCCATAGAAAATAGCGTAAGAAAAACGGCAAAGGCACCTAAAATGGGCCAGTGACTGCGAGCGGGAACGTAATATCTTGGAGTGTTCAAAATGTGCCTCCTAGGGATTCACTTTGATAAATGCGATATGAAAGAGATAAATGATTAACTTCTTCAGGTGCTTTAGAACTAAGGGTTACCTGTAACGGTAACCTTACGGTAGTATGAGCAGGGATTTTTTGTTGGTTAAAACAAAAACATTCAATTTTAACCAAATATTCAGCCCATTCTCCCGGTGCAATACTGGGTACGGCTTGAACGGTAACCTCCACATCTCTGTCATTGGTTATTTCATAATAGGTAGTGATCATCTTTCCCGCCTGAATATTCAACAATTTTTTTTCAGGGGTAAAATTCCACACATCTCGACTATCAGCATCTGCCATAAACCGTAAAGGAACCGAGTGACCTGTGGCCATCGATTCTTGATTCACAGTTTCACTACTAGCAACACTGTAGTTTTTTCCGTTAATACCTGTCACCTCACAAAAAATGTCATATAGAGGTACCAATGCAAAGCCGAAGCCAAACATTAGTAACGGCACTAATGAAAGTTTTAAAGGTGACATTTTTTTCATGTTTTATTAATCCACCTTTGGTGGGGTTTGAAAGGTATGGTATGGAACCGGACTTGGCAAAGCTGTCCATTCTAATCCTTCAGGCTTTTCCCAAACTAAGTCCGTCGCCTTAATACCTTTTTTACCAATCGTGGTGCGCCATACGTTGTAAATAAATATTAATTGGCTAGCACCAAACAAGAAAGCACCCACTGACACCACCGCATTAAAATCAGCAAACTGTAAAGCGTAATCAGGGATTCGTCTTGGCATTCCAGCTAAACCTACAAAATGCATAGGGAAGAATGTTAAATTTACACCTATAAAACTTAACCAAAAATGCCATTTGCCCAAAGATTCGTTATACATGCGGCCACACCATTTTGGCAACCAGTAATACACCGCCGCTAAAATACTAAATAACGCACCCGGTACTAATACATAGTGAAAATGAGCCACTACAAAATAGGTATCATGATATTGAAAATCGGCAGGGGCGATAGCCAGCATCAAGCCAGATAAACCACCAATGGTAAACAACACGACAAAAGCGATGGCAAACAACATGGGGGTTTCAAAGGTCATGGAACCGCGAAACATGGTTGTTACCCAGTTAAACACCTTAACACCTGTGGGTACCGCGATGAGCATAGTGCTGTACATGAAAAATAACTCACCTGCCAAAGGCATTCCCACGGTAAACATGTGATGTGCCCATACTATAAATGACAGTATTGCGATAGAAGATGTGGCGAATACCATACTGGTATAACCAAACAGTGGCTTACGTGAAAACGTAGAAATGATATGAGATATAATGCCGAAGGCCGGCAAGATCATTATGTATACTTCAGGGTGTCCAAAAAACCAAAACACGTGCTGAAATAATACTGGGTCACCACCACCTGCGGCGTTAAAGAATGATGCACCAAAATGAATATCCATTAACATCATTGTAACCACACCTGCTAGTACTGGCATAACCGCAATCAATAAAAACGCAGTAATTAACCAAGTCCAAACAAACAAAGGCATCTTCATGAATGTCATGCCAGGGGCACGCATATTAAAGATAGTTACAATAACGTTTACCGCGCCCATCACGGAGCTAATACCCATAATGTGAACAGCAAATATAAAAAACGTCACACTGGGTGGCGCGTACGTGGTTGATAAGGGCGCATAGAACGTCCAACCGAAGTTGGGTGCGCCACCTTCCATGAATAATGTGCTGAGCAACATGCTAAATGCAAATGGCAGCAACCAAAATGACCAATTATTAATGCGCGGCAACGCCATATCTGGCGCACCTATCATCATGGGTATTAACCAGTTAGCAAGACCCACGAAAGCCGGCATGATGGCACCAAATACCATAATAAGGCCATGCATCGTGGTCATTTGATTAAAGAAGTTAGGGTCAACTAACTGTAAACCCGGCTGAAATAATTCGGCACGAATGACGAATGCCATTACCCCGCCAATTAATAAAGATCCCAGCGCCAGCAATAAATACATCGTGCCGATATCTTTATGGTTGGTTGTATAAACCCAGCGTAAGATTCCTTTGTCGGGTCCGTGATGATGCTCTTCATCGGTGGGCGCATCTGCACCCTCCAATACTCCTGTTTGCGACATAGTTCGGCCCCTTATTTATTATCTTTTATTTTTTTAACGGACATGGGCGTGGCGTAATCCCCTTTATTATTGCCCCAAGCATTACGCTCATAGGTCACAACAGAGGCTATATCGCTCACACTTAATTGTTCAGCAAAGGCCGACATGGCTGTACCCTGCTTCCCTTTCAAGACAATTTTTATGTGATTGCTTATGTCGCCCATTGCAATAGAACTATCTTTTAATGCAGGGAACATAGGCGGAATGCCGGTTCCATCTTTTTTATGGCACGCAGCACAGTTAGTGTTATACACTTTTTCGCCTTGAATCATGAGTTCATCAAAGCTCATATCTTTAATTTCTTTAGCTGCGGCTTGCGCTACTGCCTGTGCCGTAACCCACGTTTTATATTCTTGTTTACTAACGGCTTTTACTACGATTGGCATATAGCCATGACCCTTGCCACAAAGCTCAGTACATTGACCGCGATATATTCCTGGTTTATCAATCTTGGTCCAAGACTCATTGATGAAACCAGGTATCGTATCCTTCTTAACCGCTAATTCCGGCACCCACCAAGAATGAATTACATCTTTGGACGTGAATAAAAATCTAACCTTAGTATCCACTGGTAATACCAATGGCTTATCAACTTCCAATAGGTAATTGATATTTTTATCTTGAGTGTTATCTAGTTGTTCAGATGGGGTGGATAAATTTGAAAAGAAATCAACGCCTTCGTTGAGATAGGTGTAACGCCATTTCCATTGATATCCGGTAACCTGAATATCAATTTCAGAATCGGTATTATCATACATATCAATTAAGGTTGCGGTTGCGGGAATACACATGCCCACTAAGATGACTAACGGAATTACTGTCCAGATAATTTCCACGACGGTGGATTCGTGAAAGTTTTCAGCTTTTGCGCCTCGACTTTTTCGGTGATAGATAATGCTATAAAGCATGACTCCAAACACCACAACCGCAATGGCCACACAAATATAAAATATTGTCATATGTAAGTCATGTACTTCATGACTCACTCGAGTTACCCCTTCTGTCATATTTAGACCCCATTCTGCTAAAGCAGATTGAGATGTTATTAACAAGAGTAAAGCGGATACAGCAGAAAATCCCACTCTTTTCATGGTCCCCCCTCAGGCTGAAAGTTTATACTTATTTTTATTTTGTCTTTTACTATCAAAAACTATATAGGGAATAATTCCTATCCACCTAATACGCCATTTTTAGTCTTAATTTGCCTAAATTTTTTATTTTGTGTCCATTAAGTCTTCTTTTATACACCTAAATAGCCATTATTTTTATTGTGTTTTTATTGGCATTTATTTTGCTTTAGGTGGAAGTATAAAATATTTGGGTGCTTAGATTATATTTACTAATTACTTTTCATTAGGTCGTTTATTATGTTTCGCCCCCTTTACCAACAAACATTCAAGCACAAACTATACTTAACTTTATTACTTTGAATCTTCGCTAATTGGAAATTTAATGAGCATAAAAGTCGCCATAAATGGATTCGGAAGAATTGGCCGCCTTGCCCTTCGGGTTATTTTAAAACGCTCCGACATTGATGTGATCGCCATTAATGATTTAATTACACCTCAATATATGGCCTATTTATTACAATACGATTCAACACACGGGCAATTTCAAGCAGACATTCAAACCACAGAAGACTCTCTTATTATTGATGGGCAGACAATTCGCACCACTCAATATAAACAACCCTTAGACTGTTGTTGGGGAGAGCTTAATTGCGATATCGTTATTGAAAGTACTGGTTTATTTACTGGGCTCCATCAGGCTGAACGCCATATTCAGGCGGGGGCTAAAAAGGTTATTATCAGCGCGCCTTCAGTTGATGCTCCCATGTTTGTTATGGGCGTGAATCATCGCGAATATAATGCCAACCTTAATATATTTTCTAATGCCTCATGCACCACAAATTGCTTAGCCCCTATGGCCAAGATCGTTCATGAAAACTGGGGCATTGTCGAAGGACTCATGACAACCGTGCACGCGGCGACGTCTACACAACGAACTGTAGATAGTGCCATTCCCAATGATTGGCGTGGCGCACGTAGCATGGTTAACAACATCATCCCTAGCTCCACAGGAGCCGCCAAGGCGGTAGGCAAGGTCATCCCAGAGCTTAATGGGAAATTAACCGGCATGGCCTTTCGGGTTCCGACCATTGATGTATCTGTAGTAGATTTAACGGTACGACTTAATAAACCCGCCAGTTATGACGACATTAAACGCGTTATAAAAAGTGCCAGTGAAAATGAATTAACAGGGATATTAGGCTACACAGAGGATGCGGTGGTCTCTTCCGATTTTTTACACGATCCTAGAAGTGCTATTTTTGATGCCAGTGCAGGCATTGCCCTTAACGACAACTTTGTAAAGTTGGTCGCGTGGTATGACAACGAATGGGGTTATGCCAATCGCTTAGTCGATTTAATTAAACACACTTGTGATTAGAAATTTATATACAGTTCCGCCTGAACCCCTACTAAATCTCGATGCTAAAAAATGCATAAAAAAACCGCAGACTGGCTGCGGTTTTTTATGCTAAATCGAAACTCTTAGATTCTTGCTAAAGCAATAAACTAATTACTTCCCTTTAGAACTCTTCATATACTTAAAGAAGTCGCTGTCTGGCTTAAGCAATAACACGTCTTCAGCACCATTGAAGGTTTCTTCGTAGGCTTTTAAAGAACGGGTAAAGGCATAAAACTCAGGATCACGGTTATATGCTTTAGCATAAGTACGTGACGCTACTGCGTCGCCCTCACCTCGTGTCATTTCAGACTCACGATAAGCATTGGCCACTAACACGGTCTTTTGACGATCCGCATCAGCCTTAATACCTTCTGCAAGCTCGCGACCTTGAGAGCGTAATTCACGCGCTTCACGTTCACGTTCTGCCGACATTCTGCGATATACGTTCTGCATCAACTCTTCTGGCAAGTCGATACCTTTTACGCGTGTATCAACAATTTCAATACCGTACTGAGATTGTGCTTGTTTGTTTAGAGTTGTGGTTAGATGCGCCATCAACTCATCACGCTCTCCTGATACCACTTCTTGAACAGTACGGTTGGCAAACTCAGCACGCAAACCATCGTTCACTAAACTGGCCAATAGGGTCGCGCCGCGGTAACGGTCACCCGAGGTCGCTTTATAGAAAGCACGTACATTCATGATGCGCCATTTAACAAAGCTATCAACGATAAGGAACTTTTTACCGGCCGTTAAAAAACGTTCTGGACGGGCATCTAGTGTGAGTAGACGTGCATCGAACTTTTTAACTTTTTGCACAAACGGCATTTTAAAGTGAATACCCGGCTTAATGTCGTCTTCAACGATAGAACCAAACTGTAACTTTATAGCGCGTTCAGTTTCATTTACTACATATAAACTTGAAAGACCGGTGATAATAACGATTAGGGAAATAATACCCAATACTAATGCTTTTGGATTCATTATCGGTTCCCTCCACTACGCTCAGACTGACGCTTACGTAACTCTTCTACTACCTGGTCAGCCACTCCGCTAATGTCGCCCGAGTTTGATGAACTAGATCGTGTACGACTTTGCTCCATGATTTTATCCAGTGGGATATACATCATGTTATTGCCGCCATCTACGTCAACCAGTACCTTACTTGAGTTACTGTAAACCTTAGAGATGCTGTCTAGGTATAAACGATCACGGGTTACGCGCTTGGCCTTGCTGTATTCTTTGTGCAGTTTCAAGAAGCGATCTGCTTCACCTTCAGACTGTGCAATTACTTGTTCTTTATATGCATTTGCCTCTTCTAGCATACGCTGAGACTTACCACGCGCTTCCGGCACAATAGTATTCGCATAGGCTTCGGCTTCGTTCACATAACGCTCTTTATCTAACTTAGCGCTTTGCACGTCATCAAATGCGGCTTTTACCTGTTGAGGAGCAGCAGCTTCTTTAATGTTAACCTTGTCTACTTCAATACCGGTGTTATAGCTGGTCATATAGCGCTGTAAACGTTCGGCTACACTGGTGGCTAACAAAGCACGACCACTTGTTAAAATGGGATCCATATCGGTGCTACCCACTTCATGACGCAAGGCAGAACCTGCCGCGTGCGCTAAAGACTGTTCTGGGTTTTCAACACGTAATGCAAACGCTACCGGGTCAACAACACGGAATTGAACTTCCATGGCGACTTCGACTACGTTTTCATCTTGCGTTAACATCAGCTCTTTTAAGCTAGAGTTACGCACTTGAGTCACGTTTACTTGTGTCACATTTTCAATCAGTGGAATCACAAATTGTAAACCGGGCTCTAACGTACGGTCATACTCTCCTAAACTTAAAACCACACCACGGAACTGCTCATCGATGGTATAAACGGATTTAAAACCTAAGAAGATAACAAAGGCAATCAGTGCTAGGCCTAAAATGCCTGCGCCACCGCCGGAAGAATCATTATCACCGCCGCCTGATGATTTTTTACCACCAAACATGCCGTTAAGCTTTTCCATTAACTGCTTTAAGGCTTCATCCAAATCTGGTGGCCCTTGATTGCCCCCATTATTTTTGTTGCCGCCATTACCGCCCCAAGGATCTTTATCTTTGTTGCCGCCACCAGGCTCATTCCAAGCCATACGTACTCCAATTTTATCTAAGTGAAAGTAAAAAACAGTGACAGCCAAACATGGCTGTGCACTTTGATTCGGTATAATTTATTTTTGCCAATACTCTTTAATCTGTGGAATAAATCGCTCCACAGGTATGCCTGCACGGGCTAACAACATTTGCAGATCATCTTTCTCTAAGCGAATATCCATCATGATATTGCCATTATCGCTTACGGTTTCATTTATAACCGCTTGCTGAGCATACAATAACGAACGCAGCTGTCCATCTTTTGGTGTTAATTCTATGACTTGCTCGAACAAGGTTTGGCTTAATAACTCACCAATGGCCTGGGCTATTAGCTCCATGCCTTGGTTGTTTTTTGCACTCACCCATACGCGCCAAGGCATGCCTGAGTCATCACGGTCTATTCGAGGACTCTGTCCCGGCATCAAATCTATTTTATTAAACACCTGTAACGTGGGGCGCTCTAACGCTTGAATTTCGTCCAACACTATTTCAACTTGTTCCATGTTGGCCTGACGATCATCATCAGCACCATCAATCACATGTAACAATAAATCGGCTTCACGGGTTTCTTGTAATGTTGCCTTAAACGCTTCCACTAGTTTATGTGGAAGATGGCGAATAAAACCTACGGTATCTACCAATACCACTTCCCCTAAACCAGACACCTTCATACGACGTAAAGTAGGATCTAGCGTGGCGAACATTTGGTCCGCTGCATAAACATCAGCGTCAGTAAGGGTATTAAATAGGGTAGATTTACCGGCGTTGGTATAACCCACTATAGATACAGACGGTGTGGATGAGCGTTTACGAGCACGACGGCTTTGATCTCGCTGGCCTTGCACACGCTCTAAACGCTTATTAATCATTTTAATGCGGTCACGTAATAGACGGCGATCAGCTTCTGACTGAGTTTCACCGGTACCACGCATACCATAACCGCCTTTTTGGCGAT
>JAPYOO010000279.1 GCA_029938135.1 Bermanella sp.
GCCGCTAGTCATGGTAGGACATAACCGTGTCTTGAATGACCAGATTGGCAATTAAGGTCTATATTAGCAGTCGTGCTATTTATCGGCTGCCTGCAATCGGTACTGAGTGGGACTCATCTTGTACCAGCGCTGGAAGGCTCGCGAGAAATTGCTTGCATCGTTGAAGCTTAAGCGCAAGGCAATGTCGGTGATGGATAACTCTGATTTAAGCAGATAATGATGGGCCATTTCCATACGGGCATTTTGTAGCAGTTGGCGAAAACTGGTTTGCTCGTCTAATAAATGTCGGCGTAGGGTGCGTTCACCGGTGTTCAATTGGATGGCTACTTCATTCAGAGTGGGTTCGCTAATATCCAGTTGTTTTAATATGTTTTTATAAACTTTTTCACGCCAACCCTGGCTGTTAAGGTTTTGCACATATTCCTGCACCACACTTTCATTGAAGGTGGCCATTTTTTGATCGCCAGCGATACTGGCTTTTTTTAAAGCGTCGCGACGTAACCACATGCAATTTTTCTGGGCAGAGAATTCGATTGGGGCTTGAAAACACTCATTCCAAGGTTGAGGGTCAATAGGCTTGCAGCGTAACAACTCAACTTTTTCAATGAATTGATTGGCTTCATTGGGCAGTTGTGCAAAGTTAAAAAGGCTGGCAAAAAAGCTGTCGATGGCCAACTCACTGATGCTTACATTGGGAATTAGGTCGATGACAAAACCTATTAGGTCTGCCTTATAGATAGTGCGAACGCTCACCGAATTGGACACTAAACTATAGTATTGCTCTACTTTATTAAGTGCGGTTTCCAAGTTATCAGTGGTGACCATCAATAAACCTAGGGCACGAAAGTTCATGGGTTGAACAAACTTAGCAACGTTAAGGCCAAAAGCACAATCTTGTGTGGCCACTTCAACACTATTCCAAAAGCGCGTCATTTTTTTAATATCCACGCGGTCGTCCGGGCGGTCACGAAACTGTTGATGATCCAGTTCAGCGTCTTTTAATAACGCAGTCGGGTCTATACCGCGCGCTTCTAATGCTCGACAAATAGCTAATGGCCAGGCGGCTAGGGTAGTGTATTTAGCGGATGAACTCATGAAGATCTAATGATGAATTTTAAGGCAGTGTAAAGCGCAATTGTGGACTAGGCAATGGTTAAATAAACGCCCGCTGGCGTTTTTAGGGAATGTAATCTTATTACGTTTTATGGTTACATTCCCACCGTTAAGGTTAACTAGACTTGGTTTGTGAGCGTTGTTTTTGCTTCTCGCGTTCTGCAGCCTTAGCCTGACGATGCTCTTCAATAGACTGTTTAACATCGCCACCGATATGGCTTTCGCCTCTTTGTTTGGCTAAGTGAACTTGGCGTTCACGTTCGGCGAAGCGTTCACGTTGCGCAGGCGTCGTTTTATCAAAACAGTGAGGGCAGCTCACGCCTTTTTGAAACTTTTCGCTTAATTGCTCTTCTTTTGTAATGGGCATACGGCACGCATTACATTGATCATAATTACCCGCTTCTAAATCATGATTAACCGTGACTCTTTCATCAAATACAAAACATTCACCTTGCCACATGGTCTCTTTTTCGGGCACTTCTTCTAAATACTTTAAGATGCCACCTTCTAAGTGATAAACCTCTTCGTACC
The DNA here is from genome assembly GCA_029938135.1 of Bermanella sp. Classification (GTDB taxonomy): domain Bacteria; phylum Pseudomonadota; class Gammaproteobacteria; order Pseudomonadales; family Oceanobacteraceae; genus Bermanella. Next base: position 1,645 of record JAPYOO010000279.1, read on the forward strand.
CTTGTTCTATCATGTAGGCAGTGGACTTTTCACAGCGAATGCCGCCGGTACAAAACATGGCTACCTTTTTATGCTTTTTAGGGTCCATATTGTCTTGTACATACTGCGGAAATTCACGGAAAGAGTCGGTAACGGGGTTTACCGCGCCTTCAAAGGTACCTACTTGCACTTCGTAGTCGTTACGTGTGTCGACCAGTATTACATCGGGATCACTGATTAACGCGTTCCAATCTTTGGGTTTAACGTAGCTGCCCACCACATGTTTGGGGTCTATGCCTTCAATGCCCATAGTGACGATTTCTTTTTTAAGTTTCACCTTAGTGCGGTGAAAAGGCATGGTATCGGTGTAGGATTCTTTTGACACAATAGGGGTTAATCTGGGGTCTAATTGCAGCCAAGCCAGTAGATTATCTATGCCTTCACGGCTGCCGGCCACCGTGCCATTAATGCCTTCTTGGGCCAGTAATAATGTGCCGCGAACTTGGTTGTCTTCTAATACTTTTAATAGTTTGGGTTTAATATCCTCAAACTGCTCAAGAGTGACAAATTTGTACATCGCACAGACAACAACGGCCTGATCTTGGGTTGGGGTGCTCATGGTATTTCCTCAGCTGATCGGAACGTAAATCCGGTGCTTCTTAATTAGGGACTATTTGGGAGGTGTTAGGGGCGCATTATAGGGGGTTGTGATTATTTATAAAGCCCTAAACTGTACGTAAAACGACAATTTAGGGCTGGGGATTGTTCTAGATTAGGTTATAGAGCGTATTTTTGTTTTAGGTACTCATAAACGCAACGTATACCAAAGGCTTCACCGCCAACCGGGCGACCCGGTAGTTTACGATTATTCCAAGCCATGACGTCAAAATGCAACCAAGGGGTGTTGCTGTCTACAAATTCTTGAAGGTAAAGGGCGGCGGTGATAGCGCCACCCAAACCGGTTGACGCGCAATTACTAATATCGGCTACGTCACTGTTTAACAGGTTGCGGTAGGGTTTGTGTAGAGGCAGTTGCCATACTGGATCATCATTTTTCTCACCTAGTGACAGTAGCTGTGCCGCGATTTCTTGGTCATTACTGAAGAAGCCAGGTAATTCGGTGCCCAGTGCTACTCGGCAGGCACCCGTGAGCGTTGCAAAATCAAAAATAGCCTCTGGTTTGTCGTTACAGGCTTCACTTAAGGCATCGCATAATACTAAGCGCCCTTCGGCGTCGGTGTTGTCGATTTCGACACTGATGCCATGGCGTGTATTGAGTACGTCCCCTGGTCTAAAAGCATTGGCCGATACTGCATTTTCAACACTGGGAATAATGACTCGCAATTGAATGGGCAGATTATTGCTCATAATTAAGTAAGCAAGACCCATTACATGTGCAGCGCCGCCCATATCTTTTTTCATATAGCGCATGGCATTGGTGGGTTTTAAATCTAGGCCGCCGCTGTCAAAACAGACACCTTTGCCGACAAGCGTAATTCGAGGGTGATCTTTATTGCCCCAGGTTAAGTCTAATAGTCTAGGGGCGTGCACACTTGCTCGGCCCACAGCATGAATGGTGGGGTAGTTGTGTTCAAGCAATTCATCCCCCACTAGCTGAGTAAATGTGCCGCCAAATTTTTGCGCTACATCTTCTACTGTCTGCGCCATGTGTTCGGGCATCATGTCGGCGGCAGGGGTATTGATCATGTCACGGACCAGGCAGGTGGCCTGAATGATATGGTTGGCTTGTGTCACGATGTGATTATCATCTATAGCAAGGGTGGCTCGTAGGGAGGTGTCTTTTTTGTATTTATCAAATTGATAGCTGCTTAGTCCCCAGGCAATACAGGCGTTGAGTGTAAAAGTGTCATCACAGCGTAATAAGAATTGCCTTGCGGGCAGAAGCTTTGCAAGGTCGGCGCTGGCAAATAAACTGCCTAAATCATCACCACAAAATAGAGCGCAGGTAAGATCACCATTAGGGCTTGGGATTAGGCTTAATCCTTTGCCGTTATAATCGGTATTTTTAAGCCAGTTTTGAACCTGTTCTGTCTGTTCATCTAGCCAATGGTTGAATTGACTTTTCTCTATTAAAAAAAGAGGGATGCCATTGGTGGCATGAACAAGTGTTTGATGCATATATTGCTAACCCAATAAGAGTAATTTTGTAAAGTTTAGCATGCTTAGATAAAAGAATAAGTGGGTAATGCCGTCTTATGAATAAGTAAGGGTCTGTAAAAAGCAGAAGAAAACTAAGGGGGTGTAAATGTCAAAAGGTGAGCAAATATGAAATGACCAGGGGCCATTTCATATCTAACTGAATTAGTCTGCTGTAACGTCTTCAGCTTGAGGGCCTTTCTGACCGTCAGTAACCATCATAGTTACCTTTTGTCCTTCCTCAAGAGTTTTGCGGCCTTCACCACCGATAGCGCTGTAGTGAACAAAAACATCTTTGCCACCTTCCTGCTCAATGAAACCAAAACCTTTTTCATCGTTGAACCACTTAACGGTTCCTGAAACACGTGACATGCTGTGTACTCTTCTTTTGGGCCAACAG
>JAPYOO010000280.1 GCA_029938135.1 Bermanella sp.
TTTTCCTCATACACACAATATGATCACATCACACCTTTTGCTCCTTAGCGGCTCATTCTCCCCATGAAAATTTCAAATTATAACCATCTAAAGGGCATGACCCTGATTCAACTGCTGATCCGGTTGATAAGTATGGCAGCGCCCAGCATGCGGCAACGGTTCGTACACAAAAAAATTAACGAAATACGTAGGTTTTCTGAACGAAGCATAAAACTGGCCACAGAATTGGTTTAGGCCTTTGTCCAACCAAGAATGTCGTAATAAAAAAAGAAAAACGTAACGTTAATAGGAAGTAATCATGAAATTTTTGCTGAGTTTTTTGTTTAGTTTGGGAGTATTACAAAATGCCCAGGCTGAACTCATTATTTTAGAGCGGGCCTTGGAAACCAACGGCATTAGAGTTGAATACATTGAATCCAGCAATAGAGGTCTAGTGCACGTTAAAAACTGCAACCAATGTAAGCAAAAAACGTACACCTTTGCCAAGAAACCCATCATCAAAAAGTACGGAAGAATAATCAGCTTCGATGAGTTTTTAACAGACTACTGGAACGCCGAAGATCCCACCTTGTTTTTAGACCCTGAATCCCTGTCGGTTTTAAGAATCAACTACTAAGGAAAGCCGATCATGAAAAAACTAAATGTTTTATTAGGCTTATTATTCTTAAGCGCGCCCGCCTTGGCAGACGACACCGAAATTTATGGCGCCACCGCCATAGATGAAGCCAATCGAGTCAACTCCAATGTATTATTCATCATGGACACCTCCGGCAGTATGGATGGGCAAGTGACCGTCACCACAGGGGGCACAAGTGGTCAAACGGGACTATATAATAACAGTCAAACCTATACAGGGGATTACGATGCTTACTCCAATTACTTCTACCACAATAAATCAGCCTCACCCTGGCAGGGTCACTTAAAATCTTCATTAAGAACATCTGGCACCAAAGATTGCTCAAGCGAAATTGCCACTCTCAACTCGGTAGGTAAAGTTTTTGGACGATTTAAGCAACAAGCCTATTGGGGATGGGGCTCGTTACAAAATGGAAGTAATAGTGAAATAAAATGCAACACAAATAAATGGGAATATACGCTACTAAGTGGCAATTATATGAACTGGTATCATGGCTCAAGCGGCACCACTACCACTAAAACCCGTTTGCAAATCGTGGTAGACGTGGTTAAGCACCTTACCCAGACCCTGAGTGATATCAATCTTGGGCTCATGCGTTTCGACCGTGATGGTGAGGGTGGCATGATCGATGTGCCGGTTACTGATATCACTTCGTCTGGCCAACTAATTCGTGACAAACTAGACAGTTATTATCACAGTGGCGGTACCCCGCTTTCCGAAACCCTGCATGAAGCCGCGCTTTATTATCGCGGTGAAAATTGGAAATACGGAGATGACTCTACCGCTGGCATAATTAATGGTAATAGCTGGAGTGAAATTAACTACCCCAGTGCCAGTACCTCTCGAATTTCAAGCTCTAGTCATAAATATAAATCCCCCATTGAATCCGAGTGCCAAAAAAATCACATTATCTTGCTCACCGATGGCGAACCTTCTGGTGACACCAGCTCTAATGGTGCCATTCAAAATTATGTGAAAAATATGAGTCTACCGTCGCAATTAAGTAAGTCTTGCACTGATAGCGGCGGCTGCCTGGATGAATTGGCCTACTGGTTAAAAAACACAGATAACTCCACGACGCTAACCGGCAGCCAGGATATTACCCTCTATACCATTGGGGGATTTAATCTATCGGGAGGCGTCGACCTACTCACCCGAGCCGCTAACTTTGGGGGCGGCCGTTATTACCCAGCCGATGACACTCAAGGGCTTATAGACGCACTGGATGCCATCTTCCTGGATATATTGGCCACCGACTCCACCTTTACCGCACCGGCGGTGTCGGTGAACGCCTTTAATGCATCGGAGCACAGGGATGAATTATTTTATGCCCTGTTCCGTCCGGCCGATAACGTTAAGTGGGCAGGTAATTTAAAAAAGTACAAATTACTTAGTGATGGTTTAGTGGTCGGCACTGACACTACCGTACCTGCCATCAGTCTATCCACCGGCTTTTTCAACGACAGCATCTTTGATTACTGGAATGCCAGTACCACAGAACCCGATGGTAAAAACGTTACACAGGGCGGTATGATTAATTTGTTAACCGCGAACCCAACTACTCGTAATATATTGAGTAATTTTAATAGCAGCGACAATCAAAACCTGGCTTCCTATACCGCCACCTGCACGCAAGCCAATGCCGATAACTGTGTGGCCAGCAAAACCTCTTTTGGCATAAGTGACTATGCTGACTTCACTAATGCCCACAAGTGGTCCATGGGAGTTGATGTTCGGGATGAAAATGGCAATAACGATTATGGCGATAGTCGTCAATCCATTGGAGACCCGCTGCACAGTGAACCGGTAATTGTGACCTATGGTGGTACCGATGAAGCCCCCATTTCAAATATATTCTTTGGCACCAATGAGGGTTTCATTCACAGCCTGGATACGGTTACCGGGCAAGAGTCATTTGCGTTTATCCCCAAAGAGCTGCACTCCATACAAAATGAGTACTTTGAGGATACCGCCGCCGCCGCCGCCAAACCTTATGGCATGGACGGCTCCATCAGCACCTGGTTTTATGATAAAAACAGCAACAATCTTCTATATAACACGGCTGGCGTTAAAGACACGGATGAACATGTTTATCTGTATGCTGGCATGCGCCGCGGAGGTAATAATTATTACGCACTGGATGTAAGTAACCGCACCACACCTACTTTAAAATTTATGATCGAAGGCGGCACGGGTGACTTTACTAAACTGGGGCAAACCTGGTCTCGCATGACGCCAGCCAAGGTCAAGTTAGACGGAATAGACAAGTTTGTATTATTTTTCAGCGGCGGATATGACATAAACCAGGACAGCAATACGGTGCGTGAAGATGACACTATTGGTAATGCCATCTACATGGTAGATGCCCGTAATGGCGATCTTTTATGGTGGGCCAGTAATCTGTCGGCCGACTTAAATATTGCCACTATGACCAACAGTATACCCGCCAGTATCTCTGCGGTGGACATCACCGGGGATGGGTTCATCAATTATTTGTTTGCAGCTGATACCGGGGGCCGAGTGTTCCGTATCGACATAAAGCCAGATAATACAGGCAAAGCTAATTTTGCCAAGGGTGGCGAAATTGCCTCTCTGGCGGGTACCGATGCTGACAATAACCGCCGTTTTTATAACAAACCCAATGTGGCGTTGGTGAAAGATAGGCAGTATGGCGATTACCTCACAATCTCCATAGGTTCTGGCTATCGTGCGCACCCCATTCAAACCAAGAATGTTAAAAACCGCTTTTATATGATCAAAGACTATCACCCCTATGGAGCACCCAGTACTTACGACAGCAAGAGTGAGGCACCTTTGAGTAAAATTAGCCTCACCTCCTCAGAAAGTGCCGATCCGTTGAAACTTTATAATGCCACCGTTTTAATGGCTGGCGGTAAAACGAAATTAAGCTCTGACCTGCAAATACTTATGAACAATGGCGGTGGCTGGTACGTAGAAATGCAAAATACGGGAGAGAAAGTACTGTCAGAATCCACTACCTTTTCCGGCGCCATCATTTTCACCACTTTTTCCCCTTCAATAGCATCAAGTTCTTCAAATAGCGGCTGTGGAGCGGACACCGGCACCTCACGTACCTATGCATTGGATCAAAAATTGGCCATGGCGACCATAGATCTGGATGGAGACGGTGATAAAGACTCCTCAAAGATTCTCGCTCACTCGGGTATCGCCCCTCGGCCAGTGGTCATTTATCGAAAGGGGGGAGGCAAGACCATCGCCATTGGTACAGAAACGATTATTGACGATCGTTTCGAAGAAAGTGATCCAGATGAAGACTGTGAAGACGATAATAGTTGTGCCGATGAGGCTAAAAAATGTGAAAAAAATAACTGTAACGTAACACCTGTCTATTGGCGTCAAAATAATATTTAACAGGAAGTACCCGACAAACAAACAATAATATTTTTATTTAATCGAGCCTATGGTGGTGGCCATCATAGGTATTCACAGATGGTGAACCCACCCATTCATCCCCATGCGTTGTAAAAGGGAGGCGAGTCATACATTGCCTTTT
>JAPYOO010000281.1:0-1756 GCA_029938135.1 Bermanella sp.
CGCATCTAACGCCTAGACTTGCATCTATAAATGCCGCTTTGAAAATTTAATAAAGAAGCGCTAAGCAGATTTTTAAGTACGGCCATCGTTAGGGCTGTTATTTAACTAGGTGCACCAGCTCAGGGTGCTGTTGAGTGTGTGCGACCAAATCTTCTTGCGTGGCCAGCACCATATCTTCAAAGCGAAACTCTGGAACAACCACTTCACTTATTAAAGAAAAAGGGCCGCTTAAAAGTTCCGAGGCCTTCCAAGTGTCGCCGGCAACATGCAGCTGTAGTACTTGGCCGCGGGTTAAATCAGTGCCCATTATGTGGGTGCTGTATTGCCCGTCTTTACTTAGAAGATGAAACCGTACAGTGCCGCCACCGTGATAAAAGTGCAATATATCGGAGGTGTTTTTATGAAAGTGCCCAACTGGCCTTTTTTCAGTCAGTAAGTAATAAATGCTGGAGGCCAATGCCTGGTCTGTATTGGCGTTTACTTTTATATCACTGCAATAACTGCGTCGATAATAGCCGCCTTCTATATGTTCAGTTAAATCTAAATATTCAAATACATCTTTTAGGTTCATCTTAATCATTTCCGCTTATGCTGCTGGGTTTTCGTTTAATTGTTTTAACGTGCTTAGCGGCCGCCTTCGTAGATTGAATCAAGGCCTGTGGTGCCCTTCCTAACATAGAGATGGCATCATTCACGTAATGGTTATTGATAGTGCTAACATCCGACCAGCCACCTTGTGCGGCAATCTCAACTGAAGACACATTTCCCATAACACCCAGTGTTGCCATGGTTTTACGGAATGTATGCGCCGTTAATACGCCACCTTCAATTCCAGCTTCTTTCAGTAGTAATTTTAAGAGTGCATTAACACTATTGCGATGGAATGGGGTGGCGCTTACTGATGTTTTTCCAAGTGCGCTCATGGATCTAAATATAAAACCGTCATTTATATTGTTGGTTGTTAAATGTTGGCGTAGCCAGCTAGCTGGGCAAAATTCTTCCCCGGTAAAAGGGATAACCGAGCGTACTCGCCTGCCGGTTTTAAATGGGTCGCGGTCAATAATGATGTCACCGCCTTCAATATTAGTATTGCGCAGCCACTCAAACTTAAGGTCCCCTAACATACCAGCGCGATACCCAGTTACGTAGGCTATGCCTGCTAAGGCACGATTCCTTATGGCTACCTTAGAGTCATCCTTAGTGATGTCTTTGTTGACAAGAAATGAAATAAAACGCGCACCCTCTTCAGTGGTAAGGTCTCGGCTTTTACTTTGATAGATCTTTTTAGCACGCTCTTGCTTCGCTAAATCACTTAAGCAGCGCTTTACATCTTTGTGTGAGGCGGGGTCTTCATCCCAGTGGCGGTCATGCCAGTCGGATAGGGCTGCTCTGTACACTCTAAGGCTGGAAACCTTTTTACGCGCAACTCGATTAATTCCTCCCACTTCCTTAAAAAAGTTAATGATCTGCGCTTTGCTAGCAGGCAGCTGCCCTCCCCAGTACGCATACACACTTAAGCAGCTTATATATTGTTTTTCGGTGGCCGTAAGAGGGTAGTCTGTCATGGTTGATTTTGATCTTGCATAAGGCTCATTACGGCCTTTAATTGCTCTTGTAGATCGCTTAGCTTTCCATTCACATCCGCCACCTTGCCATCTACAGAGTGGATGGCGGTTGTGATGGTTTTATTGTTAAGGGCACTGTCTTGTTTGGATATTTGTAGTTTGCCTACCAGCTCAACGAGCGGGTTTAAAGT
>JAPYOO010000281.1:1856-4171 GCA_029938135.1 Bermanella sp.
TGTCTTGTTTGGATATTTGTAGTTTGCCTACCAGCTCAACGAGCGGGTTTAAAGTCGCCAGACTATTTACTATATGTTGATTCATTTCAGACAGGCTATTGTGCTCGAATATTTGTGCATTTTTTTGTGCAAGCTCTGTTTGTACATTAACTAGGATTTCTTGGCTTTTATTTAAATCCTCTCTTTGTTGGCTGATTTGTGTAATAAGCTTTTTATTTATTGCTTGGTATTCATCTAATTCGGAACCTAGGGATTTAAGCTTGTCACCATAAGCCGTAATGGTTTGTGTGTTTGATGTTTTTAATGACTCAAGGGACTTGTCTTTTTCTTGTAGTAATTCCTTTTGGCCTTCTATTTTAACTTGCAAGCCCCGTAGCTCAGACTGCACTTGGCTATAGCTATTAGTAAGGCCTTGCTCTCTTGTTCTTAATTCACCTAATTGGGAGCGCATAAGCTTGTTTTCAGCTTCTAATAACTGTGTTTTAACGGTGAGTGTGGCGTTAGTGTTGATGATTTTGTCGTGTTTGTTGTCATGCTCTAGCGCTAGCTTGGTAAGCTTTTCTACATAAAAACTTTCTTGATCTTGAATCTCTATGCTCATTAAGCGCTGCTCTTCCTTGCGGATCACAGCTTTAAGCGCACCTAGCGCATCGCTACCTGCACCAGAGGCTTCCTGGCTAGGTAACAAGGGCCTTACACGCCTTACATTGTCCGCAACCTTGTTAAATCCTCCGCCAATAAGCTCGTAGGCATTACGCACCGTAAATTTGGCACTCTGTGCTTCCAATACAAAGTATGCGAAATATTCATTGCACAACTGCCCTTCAAGCACCGCTACAGGTGGTGCCATAGGCTCATTACCCAGGGTTGCCAGCAATTTGGACTTAAATCCTTCTTTAATGTCCCACTCTTCTAGTAATTCAGCCATGTTATGTAACCTAGTAACGTTATTATGTTATTTAACCTAGATTTTACATTCACGGCAACCATTAAATAGACAGTGCATAATAATCATTATGCACTGTCTATTGTCACGTAATAGCTGGGCAGATAGCCTCCTACCCCAATTAGCATGCTTCACCCTTTAAAGCGTTGAAGCCGACTCACGACTTTAAGGCTCTCCATGCTACAATTACGTTATTAGTGTGTTGCCTGCCTTCGTGCCAGCCTCACACCCTAACAAGCTTCAAACAGCCTATTCAGATAGGCGCCAAAGGTTTATTCGCTCAATGCTCAAGCAGTCCAATACCCCACAAAATTCAGCTAAAGCTTTAAAGTCTGGCGCCAGACGATTCAGTACCGCACCTATGATGGATTGGTCAGATCGTCACTGCCGTTATTTTTGGCGCACGCTTAGTGAAAACGCCTTTATGTACACCGAAATGGTGACTACAGGCGCCATCATTCACGGCAAGGGAGGCCCGGAGCGCTTTCTTGGTTACAACGAACAGGAACATCCCGTTGCCTTGCAGCTTGGTGGCAGCAAGCCTGATGAGCTGGCTCAGTGCGCCAAGATCGCCCAAGATTACAAATACGATGAAGTGAATTTGAATGTGGGTTGCCCCAGCGACCGCGTGCAAAACAACATGATTGGTGCCTGCCTTATGGGCCATGCGCCATTAGTGGCGGATTGCATTAAGGCCATGCAGGATGTGGTGGATATCCCCGTCACCATTAAACATAGAATTGGTATAGACGATCAAGACAGCTACCAAGAGCTAGTCGATTTTGTAGGCACGGTTGCCCAAACAGGCTGTGAGACCTTTATTGTTCACGCCCGCAAGGCCATTTTACAAGGGCTATCGCCTAAGCAAAACCGCGACGTGCCACCTCTTAAATACGAAGTGGTAAAACAGCTTAAACAGGATTTTCCTCAGTTAGAAATTATCATTAACGGTGGTTTTGAAACGTTAGATAGCATGCACAGCGCGCTGGAATATACCGACGGTATAATGGTGGGCCGCGAGGCGTATCATAACCCTGCCCTTTTGTTAGATGTAGATCATAATTTTTACGGGGCGATCAAAACAACACCTGATCGCAAGCAGCTTATTCGTAATATGTACCCCTACATAGAAAACCATTTAAGCCAGGACGGCAAAATGGCGTATATAACGCGCCACATGCTGGGGCTTTTTAACGGTTTACCGGGTAGCCGACAGTTCCGTCGCCACTTAAGTGAAGAGGCTTATAAAAAAACCGCCACTATTGATGTGCTTGAAAAAGCATTAGCCTTTATGCCGGACGAAAGTGATGAGCCTTTAATCACCCCTGAAAGCAGCCCCTGCGTAATATAGAAACATTCGAATGAACAC
>JAPYOO010000046.1 GCA_029938135.1 Bermanella sp.
GTCTTAGGTGACCGCTTAGGTGGTAAATGGAGACAGCTTGGGTAGGAATGGGGGGCAGTGTAGAGTGTTGGAATTAAAGGTGCCCCTATCTCTATTCTTGTTGAATAGGGGTAAGGGGCACTTTAAGGTATGTTAAGACTTAGCCTTCGAAACGTACAAACCAGTCCAATTCACGTTGTGAAATGTGCTGATAAAATTCTTCGGTCTCTAAGCGTTTAACTTCGCTGTAAAGCTCAATGTAGTCTTTGCCTAGGTATTCGTGCAAAATTTCACCTTCTTTAAACGCTTTAAGTGCGTTGTCAAAAGTTAACGGCATGCCAGCATCTACTTCTTCAGCAAAGTCGTCTGTGGCTGGGCCCGGATCAACTTTATTGGTCATACCGTAATGAATTCCGGCTAAAGCGGAGGCCAGCATAAGGTATACGTTGGCATCGCCACCGGCAATACGGTTTTCAATGCGCCATGCTTTTTCATTGCCAGCGGCAAACGGTACACGCAAGGCAACCGAGCGGTTCTCAATGCCCCAGCTACGGCTTACCGATACGCATTGGCCCGCTTCAAAACGGCGAAAGGCATTTACGTTAGGCGCCAGTATCAACATAGATTCAGGCAGGGTGGCTAACATTCCGCCGATACTGTGCAGTAACGCATCAGAAGCCTCGGCTCCGCCCTTAGAAGAGAATATGTTATTGCCTTCTTTATCAAGCAAGCTTACGTGCATGTGCATACCTGTGCCCGCATCGCCGTTAACTGGCTTAGACATGAACGTCGCGCCCATGTTGTGCTTTAACGATACTTGGCGAATGATGCGCTGCAACATGAACGTTTGATCGGCCATTAACATAGGATTGTCGTGGTGATCTAGGGTGATTTCAAATTGGCCACGGCCCATTTCAGCCGAGAAAGGCGTAACGGGTAGGCCTTGTTCGCGTGCGCAGTAAATAATGTCTTGTAATACGTCTTGGTAAGACTCTAGGCAATCAAGACCTAAAATAGAGTTGGTATCACGACGCTGATTACGTGAGGCAATAGGGGGCTTAACGTCACCATTACGAGCAGCATCAATATCACATAAGAAAAATTCAAGTTCAAATGCGCACACTACTTTAAATTTAAATTCTTTATCAAGGCGAGTTAGTAAATTTTGCAGTACGTTTCTTGGATCAATATCGAGTAGCGTTTCGCCGTCAGTTTCTAAAAACTGCAAATGACATTGTGCCACCGAACCATTGGCCCATGGCATGGTTTTAAGTGAGCCAGAAATCATGCGCAGCATGCAATCAGGGTCGCCATCTACAGCGCCCACATTACGCGCTTGTTGTTCACCTAAAACATTCAGTACAAAACAAGAGCGAGGTGCGGCTGCCCCTTCAACAAGTTTTTTCAAGTAACTAATGGGGTATAACTTGCCGCGAGGAATGCCTGCTAAGTCAAAGAAAAATCCGTAAACATCGGTGACTAGCGGATTGTTTGTTTGAAAGATTTTAATTTCTTCCATCATGCTTGTGTATGCTTCTTTGTTCTTCATAAAACACCTGGGTGGTAAGATAACAACAGTGCCTGCCTTAAATAATAGGCCTAAACTGAGTTATTCTCTTGTTTATTTTTATGCGTAAAATTGTCTTGTAACGCTTTACTCAACCTAACTGGCCAATTGGCTGGCCGTTTGAAATTCTAGGTTAAAAATTAAAACCAGATAAACCGGTCATTTCAAAGTGCAATGTCGTTTCTCATCTTTATGTGGGCCTCCCGCTAACAGTGCCTATCAGCACTATTTATTTTGGCACTCTCTATTTTTGCGTAATGGAGTTTGATCTGTATTAACTATAATTAGTAATGTTGCTATCTATAATTGGCTAGGTGGCACTTTTTAACAATATACCCAAGGTGGTATATGGTTGGCGTTATACATAGGTGTTTAATGCATATTGAGCTTTATTGTTATAATAAGTAATATTTAATATCCGAAACATACATCGGTTTTACGCAAGGGTATAGTGATGAGAATTTACGGCAAACTGTATATCAACGGCCAATGGGTTACCCCTAACGGCACCGATACCAATGAAGTGGTGAGCCCGTCTACGTTAAAGGCGGTGGCGAGAGTGCCTTATGGGAATGCTACGGATGTTGATACGGCTGTTAAAGCGGCCCGTGGGGCGTTTGCAAGCTGGAGTGCTACCTCCAGTGCCCAGCGTGCAAAATACCTAGAAGCCATAGCGCAAGAGATGCAAAAGCGCATACCGGACTTTGAAGCCACTATGGTGGAAGAGCTGGGAATGCCGATTGCTTTAGCAGACGATTGGCAAATATCAGGCCCTATTGCTGCGTGTCGTGATTATGCCCGCCGTAGTGCCTTTATGGATAAAACCGAAGAAGTGGGTAACGTCTTAATTGTGAAGGAGCCCGTGGGTGTGTGTGCCTTTATTAACCCTTGGAATTACCCGTTACATCAAATGATTGGCAAGATGGCGCCTGCCTTGGCGGCTGGTTGCACTATGGTGGTGAAGGCCTCTAGTCAAACGCCTAGCCATGCCTTTATCTTGGCCGAGGTTATTGATGCTGTGGGCCTGCCCGCCGGCGTTTTTAACCTAGTGCACGGCTCTGGCCGAGTAATGGGCGAAAGCATGTGTTCTCACCCTGAGGTGGATATGGTGTCTTTTACAGGCTCTACGTCTGCGGGCATTAAAATAGCTGAAGCGGCCGCCCCCACGGTTAAGCGTGTCTGTCAGGAATTGGGTGGTAAATCCCCTTACATTATTACCGCCGACGCCGACTTACAAAAAGCGGTGGTATATGGTGTGGAAGACGTAATGGTGAATACCGGCCAAACCTGTACCGCATTAACGCGCATGTTAGTGCCAAGATCGCGCTATGAAGAGGCCGTGCAAATCGCAAAAGTTCATGCCGAAAGCTTAGTAGTCGGTGACCCATTAGATAAGGCCAGCTATATGGGGCCCATGTCGTCACAGTCTCAGCGTGAGACTGTGTTAGATTACATTAACAAAGGGGTGGCAGAAGGCGCGCGTCTAGTAACGGGCGGTACTGATTTGCCTGCAGGCATTGAAAGTGGCGCGTATGTACGTCCCACCATATTTGCCGATGTAAATAACCAGATGAGCATTGCCCAAGAAGAAATTTTTGGCCCAGTAATGACCATGATTCCTTACGACACTCTCGACGAAGCAATCACGATAGCCAACGATACTATCTATGGTTTGTCTTCAGGGGTGTATGCCAAAGATAAGGCTGCGGCAGTTGCCATTGCCCGCCGTATTCGTGCTGGCCAATGTTACACCAACGGTGGCGGCTTTAGCTATCAAGCTCCATTTGGAGGTTACAAACAATCCGGTAATGGTCGCGAATGGGGTGATGAAGGCATGGGTGAATTCATGGAGACAAAATCCATTTTGATGTAGATGGGTGATGTAGCTGGTCGGTCACTTAATGCTCTTTGCAAAATGGAATCTTCCGCATCCGTGTGAGTGCTACCGAGTTTTGTATAACCACATGGAAGTGGTGCATTAAAGTAATGCAGAGTGCGAATGCAAAGTTTCAAAAACTAGGGGTATGTCCATTTCGCAACACGTTTAATATTCAACAATAAATACTTCTTTTTAAGCATTTTTCTGCGCCAGAAATCAAATAATTACGTCACTTTGGCGTCTCAACTCTTATTTGTTTACCTATAAATCTCCTTACTTACCTATAAATGGTTGAAACCCGCCTTGCATGGGTTTAAATTCATGCCACTAAAAATAAAATATATGAGTGCCCACGGTTTGGGCCGGAGCCATACATGAGCGAATATCCACTGCATAAAGTTAGTCTTGAATGGTCCAAACGTGCCTTTGTCAATAAAGATCAGGCCACAGACATGTATCAAGCGTCGATAGATGACCCTGAATCGTTTTGGGCTCAGCAGGGTAAACGCCTTGATTGGATGAAGCCTTATACAAAAGTGAAAGATGTTAATTTTGATGTAAACGATCTACACATTAAATGGTTTTACGATGGCACTTTAAATGTTTGCCATAACTGTGTGGATCGCCACCTGCCCGAAAAAGCTCAAGACGTGGCCATTATTTGGGAAGGTGATGACCCTAATGATGATAAAACGCTTAACTACAGTGAATTAAAAGAACAGGTTTCTAAATTTGCCAATGTATTAAAAGACATGGGCGTTCAAAAAGGCGATGTGGTGACGCTGTACATGCCCATGATCGTGGAGGCGTCTCTTGCTATGCTGGCCTGTGCCCGTATTGGTGCCATTCACAGTGTGGTATTTGGTGGTTTTAGCCCAGATGCATTGGCGGGTCGTATTGAAGGTTGTGACAGTAAGTGGGTTATTACCGCAGATGAAGGTGTGCGAGCGGGTAAAAAAATCCCCTTAAAAGCTAATGTAGATGCCGCTTTGAATATTGAAGGTACAGAATGCGTTGAAAAAGTTTTAGTAGTAAAACGCACCGGCAGCAATGTTAGCTGGCTAGAAGGGCGCGATGTCGATTATGGGCAAGCTTTAAAGCAGGTTGATGCCAATTGCCCGTGTGAAGAAATGAACGCCGAAGATCCATTGTTTATTTTGTATACATCCGGCAGTACCGGCAAACCCAAAGGTGTGTTGCACACTACAGGAGGCTACTTAGTCTACGCCGCGTTTACGCATCAACATGTGTTTGACTATAAACCCGGTGATATCTACTGGTGTACTGCTGACGTGGGTTGGATTACGGGTCATAGCTACATGATCTATGGCCCCTTAGCCAACGGTGCCACCACCGTTTTATTTGAAGGGGTGCCTAATTACCCTGGTATTAACCGCATGGCTCAGGTGGTTGATAAACATAAAGTGAATACACTTTATACCGCCCCAACGGCTATTCGTGCATTGATGGCGCAGGGTGATAAAGCCATTGAGGGTACTCATCGTACAAGTTTGCGCCTGCTGGGCAGTGTGGGTGAACCCATTAATCCCGAAGCGTGGGAGTGGTATTACAAAACCATCGGCAATAGTCAGTGCCCCATTGTCGATACTTGGTGGCAAACAGAAACGGGCGGCATATTAATTAGCCCGTTGCCTGGCGCTACCGATTTAAAGCCTGGTTCTGCCACTATGCCGTTGCCGGGTGTATCGCCTGCTATTGTCGATAACGATGGCAACGTGTTAGAGGGTGCAGTGGAGGGTAATATGGTCATGACCGATAGCTGGCCTGGCCAAATGCGCAGTATCTATGGTGACCATGAGCGCTTTGCTGAAACCTATTTTAAAACGTTTCCAGGCACCTACTTCACGGGCGACGGTGTGCGTCGTGATGAAGATGGTTATTACTGGATTACCGGCCGCGTAGATGATGTTTTAAATGTGTCGGGTCACCGCATGGGCACCGCCGAAATTGAAAGCGCCTTAGTGGCTCATGCCAATGTGGCTGAAGCGGCTGTGGTAGGTTACCCGCACGACATTAAGGGGCAGGGCATTTATGTGTACGTCACCTTAAATGCAAATAGCGAGCCCAGTGAAGCGCTGAAAAAAGAATTAAAAAATTGGGTGCGCAGTGATATCGGTGGTATTGCCACTCCCGATTTAATTCAGTTTTCCCCTGGTTTGCCTAAGACCCGCAGTGGCAAAATTATGCGCCGTATTTTACGTAAAATTGCTGCCAATGAGTTTGATACATTAGGGGATACCTCTACGCTGGCGGATCCGTCCGTGGTAGATGCATTAATTATTGAGCATAAAAAACTCACTGAATTAGTGGCAGTCGTTTAACTTCTTTGTCTAAAAGGGTTTCGCTTTTGGCTTTTTTAAGTCGTGCACGAAATCCTTTGGTCTAAGCCTTTGTTGATCATTATTTTCCCGCCTGTAAGCCGCCCTACGGATAGTTAATTGTCCACTTTATGGTACACTGTCAAGCTGTACCCGCCATAGGCGGGTTGGTATTGATGGAAATTTGTACAGGATTTGCAGCCCACATGAGTTTTAAAGCTCCAGAGAGTTTGGCAGAGCAGATAGCTCAGCATCTAGGTGATCAAATAATCACCGGTAAGATGGCGTCTAAAGAAAGGATACAAGAACTTAAAGTGGCCAACGACTTAGAAGTGAGTCGTGGCTCTGTGCGTGAAGCATTACTCATTTTAGAAAGCCGTCACCTGATCGATATCCTACCTCGCCGTGGGGCTATGGTGGCAGAAATGAATAAGGCCAATGTTAAAGCCTTATATGAAATCTATATAATTTTATTAATCGTTCTGGCAACAAAAGTGGCCAGCGATTGGCAGCCAGGGGAATTAGATCCTTTGGTTGAGCAACTGCAAAAGATCCGTTCCATTGCTAATGGCGTTGATGCTGAATCTGCCGAGCGTGTTGTGAAAGCTGGTTTTGATTTAATGCGCATGGCGTATCCCATGGCTAAAAACCCTTATTTAGAAGGGATGTTAGAAGATCTTCAGCCTGCCATTCATCGTGCTTACTACATGGCGTTATCCATCGATGCCGAAGCCATGGGTTACAGTATGACGTTTTTCGCGCAATTGCTCGAAGGCGTACTAAAACGTGACATAGCCCTAGTGGAAAAATCCATGCAGGATTATGGCAAACATTTACTTGATATCATGATGAATGCCCTAGAGCACTAATAATTATAAGGGGCAACGTGTGCGACTAAAGTCCATAAAGATGGCGGGTTTCAAATCCTTTGTAGACCCAACCAAAATTCCTTTTCCCACAAACTTAACCTGTATTGTGGGCCCAAACGGCTGTGGTAAATCCAATACCATAGATGCTGTGCGTTGGGTGATGGGCGAAAGCTCAGCTAAAAACCTGCGTGGCGATTCCATGACCGACGTTATCTTTAACGGCTCGGTAGGTCGTAAACCGGTGGGACAAACCACGGTTGAATTGTTATTTGATAACAGCGAAGGCAAGCTTGTGGGTGAGTATGCCCAATACGCTGAAATATCTCTTAAGCGCAAGGTTACCCGTGACGGTCAATCTACATATTACTTAAACGGCACTAAGTGTCGTCGCCGTGATATTACCGATTTGTTTTTGGGCACCGGTCTGGGCCCAAGAAGTTACGCGATTATAGAGCAAGGCATGATCTCTAAGCTTATCGAATCCAAGCCCGATGAGTTGCGGGTATTTATCGAAGAAGCCGCGGGTATTTCTAAATACAAAGAACGCCGTCGTGAAACCGAAAACCGCATTCGCCGCACCAACGAAAACCTCGAGCGCTTAAGTGATATTCGTGAAGAACTCGGCCGACAAATAAATCGTCTGCAACGCCAAGCCGATGCTGCGCAAAAGTACACAACCTTTAAACAAGATGAACGACAAACCCGTGCCCAGTTGTTAGCCATGCGCTGGCGCACTATGGACACCGAGTTAAGCCAAATTAACCAAGTGATTGCCGAGCAAGAATTGTCCTTGGAAGAAGTGGTCACTAATCAAGTTGAAGGCGACACCAGCGTAGAAGAAAAACGCATCTTGCTGGTGGATTTGACCGACGAATTTGAAAAAATCCAAGCTCAATTTTATGAGTTGGGTGGCAGTCTTGGGCGCATGGAGCAAAACATACAATTCCAAAGTCAGCGCTCTTTGCAGTTGGACGGTGATTTACAAGAAGTCGTGCAGTCGTTCGAAGAACTGGCCATGCAAAAAGAAACAGATGCATTAACTCTAGAAACGCTAGAAGAAGAGTTGATGGCGTTAGAGCCTGAATCTGAATTGCTTGATGCACAAGAAGAATCAGGCCAAGAACATTTGATTACGGCCGAAGAGTCCATGCAGAGCTGGCAGTTAGCATGGGATACTTTTAACGAGCAATCTGCTGAACCGCAACGCATTGCCGATGTTAGTCAGTCAAAAATTCAACAGTTTGAGCAAAATATTACACGGGTGCAGCAACGTTTAGCACGCTTGCAAAACGAATTAGATGATTTGCATATAGGCGATGAGGCCGAAGAGCAATTGGCCATGCTGGATGAAGAGCTGGGCGAAAAAGAATTGCAGCTTGAACAGCAAATGCAGGATGTTGCTCAATATCAAACTCAGTTAGAAAGTAGTCGTGAACAACAGCAGCAATTAAGTGTGAAGCTGAATGAATCACGCAGCCAATTACAAACCGTAATGGGTCGCAAAGCCTCATTAGAGGCTTTGCAGCAAGCTGCGCTGGGTACTGATGGTGAAACGGGTCGATGGTTACAAAGCAATCAGTTACATGAAATGCCGCGCCTATGCGATCAGTTAACGGTAGATACTGGTTGGGAATTGGCCGTTGAAACAATTTTGGCTGAGCAATTACAGGCAGTGGTCTTGCCTTCAATTGACCAGTACGTGCAACGCTTAGAGCAGTTAACAAAGGGCCAAATTACCCTTGTTGATAATAATGGTGGCAATAGCGGTGCAAATAATGCCTCTGCGGCGTCGTTAGCGCAAAAAGTAAGTGGATTGAACGCTCCGTGGTTAAATCAGGTACGCACAGCGGATGATTTAAATGCCGCTATGCAAATGCGCGCAAGCTTAGGTAGTGAAGAGAGTGTAATTACCCCTGACGGTATTTGGCTGGGTAAAAACTGGATCCGAGTGAAGCGTTCAGGTGACGATCAAGCGGGCGTATTAGCACGCAAGCAAGAGCTATTAGAGTTAATTGAAACTGAAGATGACTTGGATGCTTTGGTTGAAGAGCTTGATGCTGATTTAGATACGGCTTCTTTACGCATTAATACGTTAGAGCAACAACGTGAAACGGGTCAGCGAGAAGTGACTCAAGCTGCTCAGCAGTTGTCTGATCATAAATCTACGATTCATGCCGAAAAAGTTCAGTTAGAGCAGCAGTTAAATCGTCGTAATCAGTTGTTAGGCGAAATTACTGAGCAAAAAGAACAAAAAGAATCTGAGCAAGAAGCTCTGCAAGAGACACGTTTAACGTGGCAGACGGCCATGCAGGATATGGAAGCGTTTACCGCTCAGCGCGAAGAATTATTACAACAGCGTGATCAAAATCGTGAAACCTTAGATGGTGCGCGTCAGCAAGCTCGTCATCAAAAAGATCATGCACACCAGCAACAACTTAAAGTACAAACCCTTAATTATCAGAAGCAGTCATTAGCCGATGCCATGGTTCGCCATGATCAGCAGAAGCAAAAACTGGATGAGCGTCAGGCACAATTGCTTGAACAGCAAAATGAAGGGGATAGCCCAGTTGAAGAACTGAAAATGCAATACGAAGAGATGATGGCGCAGCGTTTTGACGTAGAGTCTTTGATGACGGGTTCTCGCAGTAAAAAAGAATTGCTGGAAGGCGAGATTCGTGAAATTGAAAATAAACGTCATAACATAGAGCAGGCGGCGCAGGCTATTCGTTCTAAGCTTGAACAGAGCCGTATGCAGTATCAAACCATTCACACTCGCCGTGGTGGTATAGAAGAGCAGTTAGTTGAGCAAGAGCTTGAGTTGCAGAAAGTATTAGAAGAGCTTTCAGACGATGCCAGTATCGAGGCGTGTCAGGCGCAGCTTGAGCAGATTCAACAGCGTATTACTCGCTTAGGGGCTATAAATTTAGCCGCTATTGAAGAATTTAAGACTCAATCTGAGCGTAAAGAATACTTAGATAAGCAAAACTTAGATCTAGAGAAAGCGCTGGCGACACTCGAAAATGCCATGCAAAAAATAGACAAAGAAACCCGTACTCGCTTTAAAGAGACCTTTGATAAAATCAACTCTGGACTTAACGAGTTGTTTCCAAAAGTTTTTGGTGGTGGTCATGCTTATTTAGAGCTTACGGGTGATGATATGCTGGATACTGGGGTGGCCATTATGGCAAGGCCTCCGGGTAAAAAGAACAGCACCATTCATTTGTTGTCGGGTGGTGAAAAAGCCCTAACCGCCATCGCGTTAGTATTCTCAATTTTCAGATTGAAGCCTGCTCCATTCTGTATGTTGGATGAGGTAGATGCGCCGCTGGATGATGCTAACGTTGAGCGTTATGCACGTCTAGTACATGCCATGTCTGAACAGGTGCAATTTATTTATATTTCTCATAATAAAATTGCCATGGAAATGGCCCATCAATTAATGGGTGTGACCATGCACGAGCCGGGTGTGTCGCGTATTGTGTCGGTGAACGTGGAAGAAGCGGTAGAAATGACAGAGCACTAACCCCATGACGCTAATGTTGGGGCTTAGTGACATTAATTTACATTTTACAATTAATATAAAGACTGAATAAAACACAATGGATATAAGTTTACACAGTTTTATCCTAGCGGTTGGTTTGGTAGTCATCACATTTATAGTGTGGGATGGCATCAAAAGAGTGCGTGAATCACGTACTAATCAATTGTTGGATAATATCGACATTCTAGACACTGATGGAGCGGACTCTTCGCAAGAATATTCCAGCGCCGATTATGATGATCTAGAGATTGCCGATGACTTGTTGCAAAGTGACTTCATAGCAAAGCTTAGTGATGAAAAGCTAATGGCTGACGAACTGGATGATTCTGTCCTGGTTGATATTCGTGTGCCCATGGACGAAAAGAAAATTGAACCTATGGTGAAGGTGTCGCCATCCAAGCGTGTTCCAGAATCGGTGCAGGAGCAAACACTCAAACGTGCACAAAAATGTGTTCCAGAGCCTACGCCTGAAGTCAAAGAGCGTGAGCTTGAAATAGAGTCGTTATTGGATGATCAGCAGGTGGTGCCGGTTTTGATGGAGCCGGTAGAGCTAGGCGGTGAGGTTGGGCCTAACCCACCCAAGCAGCAAGAGTTGCACTTGCCTGAATTTGTCCAAATTGCCCTTAAAGAAGAGCCCATTACTGCGTCTGTGAGTGAGCCAGACTTGGATCCTTTATTTGCACAGATTAAAGAGAGTGCTGAGGGTGAGGAGGAATCCGCGCCTAAGCAAAAAGATGCCGCTGCCCACCCAGTAGGTGAAAAACTGGCTGAGCGAGCCGTAGCTCAAGAAATAATTGTCATTAATATCTTGAAGGAAAAAGAGCCGTTATTAAAAGGCCAGGATATTTTTCAGGTGTTTAAAGCGTGCGATATGCGCTTTGGTGAAATGGATATATTCCACCGTTTTGAGCAAGCCAATGCTCAAGGTAAAATTCAATTCAGTGTGGTAAATGCTTTAAAGCCAGGCTCATTTAATATGAAAACCATGGATGAAATGGAAACATCCGGCATTAGTTTGTTTATGAGCTTGCCTGGCCCTAATAATCCTATGGAGGCGTTTGATGCTATGTCGGAAGTGGCATTAGTCTTCGCCCGTAATTTTAATGCTTCTTTATATGATGATAGTCACAGCGATTTAACCCCTCAGACCTTAGAGCATTATCGCAACCGGGTTCGAGAGTTTACTCGTAAACACATGCCTATAAAAAGCAGCATTAAATAATCTAATTAGAGTCCTAGAATGTCTCCAGATCAGCCTTCTTTATTTGATGATCCCGCCAAAGAAAACGCAATAACAACCGACCTTGTTAAAATAGAGGCGCGGGTTTGGGTATTGCATGCGCAGTTAAATCAAGCCAACTACGCCTATTACGTATTAGATAACCCCGCTTTGCCAGATGCTGAATATGATCGTTTATTTCATGAACTCAAGGGAATAGAAGCACAGCATCCTAAGTTCCTAAGTATCGATTCGCCAACACAAAGAGTGGGTGCGACCCCGTTAAGTCAATTTGAACAAGTGGCGCATGAAGTGCCCATGTTGTCGCTGGATAATGCGTTCAATGAGCTGGACATGGAAGACTTTGATCGACGTGTCCGTGAGCGTTTAGTGTCATCACACATCATTGAATATGCGTGTGAGCCCAAACTTGATGGCATAGCGGTGAGCCTTTTATATGAAGATGGTTTATTGGTGCGAGGTGCTACACGTGGGGATGGCAGTACGGGAGAGAATATTACGCAAAATATTCGCACCGTTGCCAGTATTCCATTGAAGCTATTGGGTGACAATCACCCGCCTATATTGGAAGTGCGTGGTGAAGTGTATATGCCTAAGAAGAGTTTCAACTCTTTAAATGCGGCCGCTCGTGAGATCAATGAAAAAGAATTTGTAAATCCAAGAAATGCGGCGGCGGGTAGCCTGCGTCAATTGGACTCAAAAGTCGCTGCTAGCCGACGTTTAGAGTTTTGCTGTTACAGTTTGGGGCGTGTTGAAGGGCACGAGATGCCTGCTAAGCACAATGAGATTTTGGATGCGTTCTCCAAATGGGGCTTTAAAACTAACCCTGAATCTAAAGTGGTACAGGGTGTAGAAGGGTGTCTTAATTATTACCAAAATCTTGCTGGGAGGCGTAACGATTTATCCTATGAAATAGACGGCATTGTTTTCAAGGTAAATGAGATTTCTCTGCAGCAGCGTTTAGGGTTTGTGAGTCGAGCACCTCGCTGGGCTATATCCCATAAATTTCCAGCCCAGGAAGAGATGACCATTCTGGAAGGGGTAGATTTTCAAGTGGGTCGGACCGGAGCCATCACACCTGTTGCTCGCCTTAAACCTGTATTTGTTGGTGGTGTGACGGTAGCGAATGCCACCCTTCATAATATGGATGAAATTAAACGTTTAGATGTGCGCATTGGCGATACGGTGGTGATACATAGGGCGGGTGATGTTATCCCTAAGTTGGCACGGGTCATCATTGAGAAACGCACAGAGAGTGCGCGAGTGATAGAAATGCTTACTCGTTGCCCAGTGTGTGACAGTCACATAGAGCGCATTGAGGGCGAGGCTATTGCCCGTTGTAGTGGCGGCTTGGTGTGCGGTGCTCAACGTAAAGAAGCCATCAAACATTTTGCTTCACGTAAGGCCATGGATGTAGATGGTTTGGGTGATAAAATAGTTGAGCAGTTAGTAGATGAAGACCTAATTAACTCGTTTGTAGATCTTTATAGTTTAGACCTAGATGCAGTTGCCAACCTTGACCGTATGGCGCAAAAGTCAGCTCAAAATTTATTGCAGGCCATTGAGGTTAGTAAAAAAACCACCTTAGCAAAATTTCTGTATTCATTGGGTATTCGCGAAGTAGGTGTTACCACCGCCCAAAATTTACAAAATCATTTTTTAAGTATTATTCCCTTAGTTAAGGCTGACTTTGAAACGTTAATCAGTGTGCAGGATGTAGGGCCTATTGTGGCGCAGCATATTTTAAACTTTTTTAGTGAACCACATAATCAAGAGGTTATAGATGGTTTATTAAATGCTGGAGTCCATTGGCCTAAAGTGGAGGTGAAGAGTGAAGATCAATTACCGTTTGCCAATAAAACTTTTGTGGTAACGGGTACGTTAAATCTTATGGGGCGGGATGAAGCCAAGGGCTACTTACAGTCGCTTGGCGCTAAAGTGTCTGGCAGTGTTTCGGCCAAGACACATGCGCTTGTGGCAGGTGAAAAAGCCGGTTCCAAGTTGAAAAAGGCACAAGATTTAGACATAGAAATTCTGGATGAAGAGGCGTTTATTAGCTTGTTGGCAGAGCATGGCATTGAACATGAGCAATAAAATATTAATAAAAGTAATGCTTTCTATCGCGTTGGTGTTTTTAGTGGGTTGTTCAACCAATCCGCCTAAAAATATTGAAAACGTGTGTGAAATATACGATGAATATTTTGATTGGTATTTAGCGGCCGATAGCGTCTATGATCGATGGAACATTCCACCACATGTAACCATGGCGTTTATTCATCAAGAATCTAAATTTGTAGACGATGCACGTCCCCCATGGCAGTGGTTTTTATGGATATTTCCCACCGGGCGCGCTTCCAGTGCATTTGGTTATGCGCAGGCGCTCGATGGCACCTGGTATGAATATCAACGTAAAACCGAAAATTGGGGGGCTGATCGTGATGAGTTTGAAGACGCGGTAGACTTCATTGGTTGGTATAACAATAAAAGCATTACTCGTAATAAGATTAGCCCGCATGATGCTTACAGTTTGTACTTGGCCTATCACGAAGGGCAGGGTGGGTTTTCACGTAAAACCTATAATGGTAAGCCTTGGTTGTTAAAGGTGGCACGCAAAGTTGAAAAACGCAGTAAAATGTATCGAAACCAATTACAGGGCTGTGACGAAGCGTTAAATAAAAATCGTTATTGGCGCTCCATTTTTGGTTAACGAATTGTTTTAGACACCTTTTAGGGTGAAAATAGAAAACGATCACATAAACAGTTTACTTTTGTGGTTACCATTAATTTGTATTGTTTATAATTTGTAGAAGGATGTCCTGGTGGATCAGGAATCAATTGTTTACGGCATCATAAAAGACATTGCCATGGCGCCAGAGCAAGATGCTCAGCATCGCCGTATGGTGAATGGTGGCTGTTTGTTAGATCTACCTCAGTCGTTTGATGCATCCTCACCATTTTTGTGTGGTGATATGTTTACACTGCCTGGCATGGATATTTTTAGCGGCTCATATCATACCCAGGTTATTCATTTTGGCGCATCGTACCGTGCAGTGGAGTACGAGTGGGAGTTATGGATGGCCAAGTTTGAAGACCTGCTTAAACAGATGTACTGGGTCAGTGCCACCGTGCATTTAGAGACAGAGCTTAGCGGCAAACATACCTTTAATTGGGAGCCGACTCGTGTGGGTTGTCATACCCCTAACAGTGGCGAATTAAGAGTTAAATGTGAGTGGGAGCGAGAAGCCGCTTTCTTAAAGTAGTGCCACTCTTCCAAATCAGTAATATCATGAGTTATCTATGACCGAAAATGATCTGTATACCCTTATACCTTTTGACAAATTGAGTAAGGATGCTTTGGACGGGGTTTTAGAGGAGTTTGTTAATCGAGAGGGCACAGACTACGGCCTGATAGAAACATCATTTGAAGACAAGTGTGAGCAGGTGTTGGCTCAAATTAAGCAAGGGCAGGTCCTTATCGTATTTGATCATGACAGCCAATCTGTTGGGCTTATGCTTAAAGAGCAGCTAAAATCAGGCTTTAATTGAGTATTGTCCCTAGCGTTACCCTCCTTTTTTAAACAAATCATAATGCTCAAATACGAGTTTTTTCATTCCTTTTAGTTTAATTTGTACTTCTACTGGCGCCTGCCCCCAATTCAGGGCTAATCTGAATACAGTGCTAAGATTATTGACTCGGCGGGGGAGGGAATATGGTTCATCTGCAAGACTATAAATTTCGCAAGGTTATAAAGGATTTGTTCTCATGTACGCAGGAGCTGCAAAGTCAGCTGGCGCAAACCCGAGAACAATGTAAGCAAATAGAAGAAACGATGCGGGCTATTCGTGAAAACCGCTTCACCGCTAAGAATTATGTTATACCTAATTGTCCTTATGGTCGCGACAAAGCCGCCAATGATTAGTTAATTAAGCCCTTCACCAAAAATCGATTTGGGCTCACAATTTGTGCCAGTTTTTTTGGCATGGGCCAGGGTTCATTATTGATTTGCGCCGCCACTAATTCTGCGCAAATTGGCGCAGAGGTAAGCCCTCGCGATCCGTGTCCAAGGTTGACATATAAGCCTGTTAAGAACGGAGCTGAATTATAAAACCGCCACTTTTTGCTTTTTTTAAGTGCCTTAAACTCTTCATTAAATAATGTTGCGTCACACACCGGACCTGCAATGGGAGTGTAATCTTGTGTGGTACAACGTACTGAGGTACGTCCTTTTATAGGCTCTTTGCCGTTCAGCTGTTGGGCAACACTTGGAAAGCTTTCCTGTAAATTGCTTAAGTTTTTGCTGTGATCGCTTTGCAGTACACTGATATCGTCACTATTAACTCTAAATGAGGCACCAAAATTTAACTCTCCATTTAGTGTTGGGGTCACGTAATTGGTGCCGCATAAAATAGTATTTAAGGTTAGCGTTTTTGCTTCAACCGTACTAACTTGCCCCGGTATTCCCTTAAGAGGTAAAAAGTTTAACATATCAAATTCTAAGCTTTGTAAGGCGCTACAAACCACCACTACCTTGGCATTAAAGGTTTCGCCTTGTTGGCTTGTGGCTTGCCAGCTATTTCCTGATTCTTGAGTGAGCTGTTTGACGTGTGTGTTGTATATGACTTCTATATTTTCATGTTTGATCAGTGCGTCACACCAATGCTTGGGGTATACCCAGCTGCCCTTTTTAAAAAATAAACCTGGGTGTTCGATGTTGATTCCAGCAAGTTCACTGGCTTGTTGGCGGTTTACTCCAATAATAATGTCACTGAGATCGTTGTTCTTTAAAAAGGATTGTTGGCGAGCAAATTCTTTATCATTTAATGCCAGTTGCAATACGCCGCAATCATCCCAGTGCTCTCGGTCTAATTGAGCATTAAGTAGATTTAAACTGTACAGGTAGCCGGCTAGGTAAAACTGGCTATGGGGGTTTAAATTGCTGGCTAACTTGGCATATAGAACCCCTTGAGTATTACCTGAGGCTTCACTTGCAAGGGTTGGCTGCTTTTCCAGTATTTTAACCTTCCAGCCTCGTTTTGCTAGAGCCCAGGCAGTGCTGCACCCCGAGATACCGCCGCCTATGACCAGTGCCGTATTCTCTGTTAATTCGTGATTATCGATGGTGGGGGTGTCAAACCAAGGTTGGTTATCAATATAAAATGGGGCTTGCGGGCCATTGCTGAAGGTTTGAACGGCTTTGCCCATTTCACGTTTTTTACCAAAGCCCGTGGTTTTTTCAATACTAAATCCGGCGGCCTTTAAACTGTTTTTAACTTGGCTGGCGGCACTAAAGGTCGTTACCGTACCTTGTGCACGGGTGAGCTTAGCCATGGTAAGAAATAATGTGTCGTGCCACATGTCTGGGTTTTTGGTAGGAGCAAAACCGTCTAGGAACCACGCATCAATGGGGCCTTGAATTTGCGGCAACCAGCTTTCTATATCACCAAAAAACAGTTGTAGCGTAATGGTGCCCCGTTGCGGGTCGGGCTGAAAATGCAGTGTGTGCCAACCAGCCACCATGGGAGGATATTGAATTAATAATTGTTCACTGAGAGCTGAAAACTCAGGCCAATGCTTAAAGATCTTTTGTAGATCTGTTTTTTTAATGGGGTGTTTTTCAACGCTTATGAAATGCAGTTGTTCATGAGTGTGGCTATTTTTAAGCCATAAATCCCATGTGCACAGGAAATTTAAACCGGTGCCAAACCCCGTTTCACAAATACTAAAGTGGTGGCCTTTAAGGTTAATCCACCTTTTAGGCAGTTGGCTGTTCTCTAAAAAAACATAGAGCGTTTCTTCTGTACCGCTAAGTTTAGAGAAATAATAATCTTTAAACTCTTCGGAGAATGGAATGCCGTCAGGGAATTGGATTTTTGCAGGTTGTATCATAGGCAGTCTGTAAAGAGCCAGCGAGGGTGGTCTCGCTGGACTGAAGAATAGGGTTATGGTTTGTCGTAGCTAACCGTTACGTCAGTAATAATAATGGGTTTTACAGGTACGTCTCCCATGCCCTTAACTCGGGCCGTTTCACTAAGGCCAATGGTATCCACGACATTCATGCCGCTAATAACATTACCAAACACGGCATAACCAAAGTCTCGATGGCCATGATTTAAGAAGTAATTACTTTTAAGATTGATGAAAAACTGGCTGGTGGCGCTGTCTACTTTAGCGGTGCGAGCCATAGTGATGGCGCCGCGATTATTAAATAGGCCGTTGTCTGCTTCGTTTTTAATTTCTTCTTGTGTGCTTTTTCGGTTCATTGACTCGGTGAAGCCGCCACCTTGAATCATAAAGTCTTTAATCACCCGGTGAAAAATAGTGCCTTTATAGTAGCCATCTTTTATATAGGCCAAAAAGTTGGCCACCGTAATGGGCGCTTGCTGAGGATGCAATTCTAGTACTATGTCACCTTGCGTCGTTTGAATGGTTACATAAGGCTTTGCCACTTCGGCGAGGGGGGTGGCTGGATCTTGAGCAAAGGTAAGGGTGCTAAAAAAAATGAACAGTGCTGTGGCAATAATGCGCATGCTGATTCCTATATGTGAAAAAAAGAAAGAAGCAGCGAGAGCCGCTTCTTACATTAAGTTATGCCCAGCCGTCGCCGCGCTTGGCTGAGATTTTAGGCAGTAACCAACCTAAAAATAATCCTAATAGAATTAACATGCTACCCAGTAACATGTAATTTAAATCTTTACTGCTTTGTAGGCGTTCGTTATCGGCCCTTAAAGTGTCAACGGTTATCTTTAGTTGCTCGCTTTGCTCCATTAACTGCTGATTTTTACTATCAAGGTTAATGGCATTAGCACTCACTTTTTTAATGTGGGCTAATTCTTTGGCTTGTTTTTTCTTGTCACTGCTTAGTGCTTTGCTGTCTCGGTTAGTAGAAGCTAATTGCTTCTTAGTATCACTGTGTTTCTTTTTTAGTTCGCTAAGGTCTAGTTTGGTTTTGTCTAGTTCGCGCTGTGCCAATATTAATCTTTCAAAAGCAATAGGCTCTTTTAACATAAAGCGAGTGGGTACCCAGCCTTCTAAGCCTTTATCAGTTTTTACTTTGGTGAATTTTTTCTCTGCGTTTGCTTCAATGAACTCTAAGTGAGTGCCGCTCTTTAAACCCTTAAGGATTCTAAAGTCGTTACCAGGTCCTGTGCGTAAATTAATAATTAATACGTCACTCACATAGCGTTTTTCAGCCAAAGTAGGTGATATAACTAAAAGGCTAAGTAGAAAAATTGTAATGCTTTTCACATTCATGTCCCTGTGTTGATTTTTATTAGAATCTTTTTATTTATACGGTTAAGTAAATTGTAACGATTTACGGCAGTACTTTCTTGAACGGCTTCACGTTAACGCTTTCGTAAACACCAGCCGCAATATAGGGGTCGTTATCAGCCCAACTTTGTGCGTCATCTAATGAATCAAATTCAGCCACTACCAATGAACCTGTAAACCCTGCATCACCTGGATCAATGCTATCGATGCTTGGGTGAGGCCCTGCCAATACTAAGCGGCCTTGTTGTTTCAGCTGCTGCAAACGTTCAACGTGGGCAGGGCGGGCGGCAAGACGCTTTTCTAGGCTGTTCTCAACATCTTGGCTGATGATGGCATATAACATGGTGAATAACTTATTAGTTTATTTATTGCCAGCAATGCTACCGCGAATGGCTCTCAGAGCCAACCATGTCAGGCCTACCTTGCGTTAATCTTTGCATTGATCGTATGAAATTTGCACTAAGCTGCGCAAACAGGCCAATCCGTGCTCGACATCCCTTAAACATCCCTTAAAATGGGGTAAATACTAATTGAATGTGCGCACATGAGCTTAAGTGATACTTCAGCCAAACAGGCTAACCCCCCCGTGAAACGCGAAAGCATGTTGGCAAACTTGTTGCTCAATATTGTGATTCCAACCCTTATTTTAATGAAGGGCAGTGAAAGTGCTTGGTTGTTAGGGCAATTGCAGCAATTTGACCTTCAGTTTGCATGGTCCTTGGCCACTGAATATCAGGCCAATGGCACTAAATGGGCGGTGATTGTTGCTTTGTCATTCCCGATTTTGTACGGCCTATATGATTTTAGGCGAGCAAATAAAGTAAACATGTTCTCTGTATTGGGCGTGGTGAGCATCGCACTGACCGGCGGTATCAGTCTGTTGGAGTTGGATCCAAAATACATAGCGATTAAAGAAGCAGCCATTCCGGGTATTCTGGGGTTGGTGACGTTATTTTCATTAAAGACCCGTTTCCCTCTTGTTAAAACGTTTCTTTATAACGACAAAATTTTACAGGTATCCCGCATTGCACAGGCGCTGCAGGAGCATAAAAGTGAAGATGCCTTTGAACGCACACTAAAGATTGCCACGTGGTTAGTGGCGGCTTCTTTTTTCTTGTCTTCGTTTTTAAACTACGTTTTAGCCAAATGGATTATGGTGAGCCCCGCGGGTACTGCCGCTTTTAATGAAGAGCTTGGCAAAATGATGGCACTTAGTTTTCCTGTCATTTCTGTGCCGGCCACCATTGTTATGATGATTGCCATGTTTTACCTATTTCGCAGTATTCGCAAACTTACCGGTTTAACGTTTGAGGATATTATCGTTGAACAGTAATCCTTCAAGCCCTGTAGCAGGTGTCTTGGCAGACCTTCATTGTCATAGTTTATGCAGTGATGGTCAGTTAAGCCCAAGCGATCTGGTAGACAGAGCGGTTGA
The DNA here is from genome assembly GCA_029938135.1 of Bermanella sp. GTDB lineage: Bacteria > Pseudomonadota > Gammaproteobacteria > Pseudomonadales > Oceanobacteraceae > Bermanella. Next base: position 20,120 of record JAPYOO010000046.1, read on the forward strand.
GATGGGTGTGGGCATGCTGGCCTTAACCGATCACGACACGTTGTCGGGTTTGGCTGAGGCAAAGTTACAAGCTCAAAAGTACGATATTGAAATCATTAACGGTATCGAGCTTTCCTGTGTCCATAATGGCATGGGCATACATATTGTAGGATTAGGTTTTGATGAAACCCACGCAGGCATGTTGGCGGCGGTGGCTTTACAAGAGCAGCGTCGGCAAGACCGCGCCATAACAATTGCTGAGCGCCTTGAAAAAAAGGGCGCTGTAGGAGTGTTAGATGAGGCCAAGCGCATTGCAAATGGCGGCCAGCTAGGGCGCCCACATTTTGCTCAGGCACTGATTGATATGGGCAAAGTGACTAACATGGCCCAAGCGTTCAAAAAGTACCTTGGCGCGGGAAAGCCTGGGGATGTAAAAGCGCTATGGCCAGATCTTGAGGAAGCCGTTAAGTGGATAGTGGATGCAGGTGGGGTGGCTGTATTAGCGCATCCAGACTCCTATAAATTAACACGCACCAAACTTAAACTACTGCTTAATGCGTTTACTCAAGCGGGCGGTAGGGGTGTTGAAGTGGTTACCTCTACAATGGAATCAAGCTTTACTCAGCGCGTAAGTGAGTTGTGTGAAGAATATGGCATGCTGGCCAGTCAGGGCAGTGACTTCCATGGCCCTAAGCCTTGGACCGAGCTAGGCCGTTTTCCCAATATGCCCAGCCAGTTAACGCCTGTATGGAGTCACTGGCAGTGAAGACGTCTTTTGTCTGTCGCCTGCTACACTCAGAAAAGGTACCCTCATTAAATTAAGGTTAGTATGAGCCAATTCTTTCAGATACATGCTGAAACCCCTCAGTTAAGACTCATAAAACAAGCAGCAGAAATATTCCGTAAAGGTGGGTTAGTGGTGATACCCACTGACTCAGCTTACGCACTCGCGTGTCATTTGGATGATAAAAAAGCCGTCGACCGCATTAAGCAATTACGTAAATTAGACGATAAACACAATTTCACACTCATGTGCCGGGACCTAAGCGATATTAGTGTCTATGCAAAAGTCGACAATACCGCTTATAGGCTGCTTAAAAACCATACTCCTGGTGCTTATACTTTTATTCTTAATGCTACTAGTGAAGTCCCCCGACGTTTAATGCACCCCAAAAGACGTACTATCGGCATTCGTGTGCCCCAAAACGCCATAGTAGATGCATTAGTGGCTGAATTAGGGGAGCCGATCATGACGACTTCGCTAATTATGCCCGATGAAGATCTGCCCATGTCAGATCCGTATGATATTCGCGATACTCTGCAGCACGCGGTAGATTTAGTAATAGATGGTGGTTATTGTGGTTTAGAAAGCACCACGGTGGTGGACATGACAGGGGACGAATACGTGGTCACGCGTCAGGGTTTAGGGGAAATAGACGAGCTTTAACGCCACCCCCTTCCCACAGGGCACTTTTCCTTAGCATTACTCACGTTTTTTCATCTATTAGTGTAGTTTTTCCCTGCCCCAATCGGTAAACTTCCGGCTTTATAGTATTTATTAGGAGTGCTCTTTGAGCTCTGTCGATTCTCAGCAGCGTGTCTTGTCTGGCATGCGTCCCACTGGCAAATTACATTTAGGTCATTACCACGGTGTACTTAAAAACTGGATACAGCTTCAGCACGAGTTTGAGTGCTTCTTTTTTGTGGCGGATTGGCATGCGCTAACCACCCATTACGAAGATCCAGCAATTATCCAAAACAGTGTGTGGGATATGGTGGTCGACTGGCTGGCGGCAGGTGTGAATCCAGGCTCGGCTACTTTATTTGTGCAAAGCCAAGTGCCGGAGCATGCTGAGTTACACCTTTTACTGTCCATGTTTACGCCTATTGGCTGGTTAGAGCGTGTGCCGACTTACAAAGATCAGCAACTTAAATTAAAAGACAAAGACTTATCAACCTACGGTTTCCTAGGTTACCCATTGCTGCAAAGTGCCGATATCTTGTTATATCGTGCCGGTAATGTACCTGTGGGGGCTGATCAGGTAGCCCACGTAGAGATTACCCGTGAAGTGGCTCGCCGCTTTAATTTCATTTTTGGCCGTGAACCGGGCTTTGAAGAAAGCGCCGAAGCCGCCATTAAAAAAATGGGCAAAAAGGCCGCCAAGCTTTATAGCACGTTACGTAAACGCTACACCGAAGGTGGTGATGGCGAAGCATTGGCGACTGCTCAAGCGCTATTGCGTGAGCAGCAAAATATTACCATGAACGATAAAGAGCGTTTGATGGGTTACTTAGAGGGCGGCGGTAAAGTGATTTTACCTGAGCCTCAGGCATTGTTGACGCCAGAATCTAAGATGCCCGGTTTAGACGGTCAAAAAATGTCTAAATCGTATGGCAATACCATTAGCTTGCGTGAAGAGCCAAGTGACGTTGAGAAAAAGATTAAAACCATGCGTACCGACCCCGCTCGAGTACGCCGTGATGATCCAGGTTCCCCAGAGAAGTGCCCTGTTTGGCAGTTGCATGAAGTGTATAGCGCAGACGATGTTAAAGAGTGGGTGCAAACCGGTTGTCGTTCAGCGGGCATAGGTTGCCTTGAATGCAAGGGGCCGTTAATTGACTCTATTAAAGCTGAGTTACTGCCTATTCAAGAGCGTGCTAAGCAATATGAGTCCAACCCCGATTTGGTGAAATCGATTATCCAAGAGGGCAGTGAAAAAGCCCGTGAAGCTGCCCGTGACACGATGGAAGACGTTCGTCATGTGATGGGCCTTTCGTACCGCTAACTTTGAAAATATCATGACTGAAGTAACCGATCCCTCAAATACGCCCTCAACGGCAGACCCTGTCACAGCTCAAACGCCTGAGGCTGAAGAGGCTGTGACCGACGGGATTGTTGCTGAAGAGAATGTAGATCAGTCAGTTTCAGTCCAGGCTGCGACGTTAGCAGCCAAAGATAAAACCCAAGAAAGTAAAAGCGACGAGCCGGCGGCAAAAGTAAGCGAGCAACATGAAATGCCGTTTGCTTTGGTGCACGGCGAAGCGCTGACGCAACTTCCATTAGATTTATATATTCCGCCCGATGCTCTAGAGGTGATTTTAGAGCAATTCGAAGGCCCTTTAGATTTATTGTTGTATTTAATCCGTAAGC
>JAPYOO010000282.1 GCA_029938135.1 Bermanella sp.
GTAAGAGATATGTGGAATATAGACCTCTATCACAGTATGGGAGACACACTAGGTTTAATCATGGGATTATTCGCAGCTCTGTTGGTGGCCATGCCTTTAGTGGTGGTTTTAAATATATTAGGAATTGAACAAGCGGCCACGTCAGATTACATCATATGGCATGACATTTATGCGGCGCTGTTAGCCGGTGGGCTGGCCTACGTATCCAGTAAACGTGCCTTAAGATACTTAATTTTAAAGGTTATTCCTCCTTTATTAAATCATCCAGCAGTTCAATCCACTTTTGGATATTATCGTTTAGAAGTGATTGCTGGAGAGAACATGCTAAAAATCCGGTTAGTACTTTGATTGAGCCTAGTTTTGGCGATGTAATCATTGTCGACATCAATCAATCGAAGCTGTTTTTCAAAATGTAATCCATCAATTAAATTCAAAGAATTTGGATGGTTCATATCCCTCTTAAAACCATTGTATTTAAAATATGAAGTTGATGTCGGCGAAACGATTTAACGTCATGGCCTGATTTCATGCACCTTTAGAATATCGAGCAGTGCCGTTGATACAGCACTGTTTTTAAGAACAACCACAATATTCGCGAAAGTATAGATAAGGGCCTAAGCAAACAAATTCATAAACGGTGCGTTTAAAGGATATTTTTCGTCGAGCACTGTACCCGAAATCCCTGCCATACGGCGTAATGCATCGTGAATGGATTCACTAGTTAAAGCTATGCCGCTCTCATCTGGCCTCAATGTATTGGCGTTTATTTTAATAGGCCTCAAACCGTCATCAGTACCACCTACAACTGTATTACCACTCACACCCGCACCCATGAATACCATACTGGAGATTGGCCAATGTCCTTTGCCTTCGGTAACACTCTCACCACCATCATCGTAATAAGGTCTACGACCCATTTCAGAGCACAATACAACTGTTGTTTGATCGGCTACTCCCTGATGCTCTAATTGATCCCAAAGGTGATCGACTACACTGAGCATTACATCCATTTGGCTAAATTGACGTTGGTCATTGTCACTGTGCGTATCAAAACCGTTCACTCTCAATGACGCCGACGTTGCTATACCGCTCTTAAATGCAGCTGCAGCAATTTCACTGGCTCTATATTTACTATCGTCATTTAAGGCGCCAGGAATCATGTCGAGTAATTCATTTACTCCATCGCTGCTTTCACGAGCATTCATTAAATTTGCCATAGCATTTCCGCTATTGTTTGCTATTTCATTCGCTATTAAGTTACTTAATATCGTTCGTTTTTTCTGGACTAGATTTTCTGTTGCAGCCGCACTATCTAAGAATGTATTTGTTGTGGCCAGACGTTGATAATCAGCTTTTGTCAAAATTTTCGTCTTTGCAACAAGGCCGGCGGTTTCAGAATGCCCATCCTGGTGAATATACGCCATTGATTGACTAGCTGCATAAGGTGCAGCCATCAGTGCAGGGAATACTGGAATACCTTTAGCCTGTAATCCTGATGTACACACACGAACACCTATTGTGTGGCTATTGGTGCCTTGGTCAACACCGTTCATTACCATCATTTTTCGAAAGTGCTTTTGAGTAAACGTATGAAGCATATCCTCTGTTTCTACGTGCGCAGGAACAGCAGCGTAACGAATATTCCCTGCATTACGAATGGCCGAAGTAGGGTAATTATTTACCTGCCCATTAGCCGAAGTCACCTCCGAGCCTTTTGGGTCCCACCAGTTAGTGACATCCCAACCACCACTAGCGCTGACAAATACCCAGTTTCGGCCACTGTTTTGTTTACCTAAGGAAACTTGGCTCAAACTCATACTGCATGCGCCTAGAGTAATTGCCCCCATAGCTTTGATTAACTCGCGTCTATTCATGGTCACTCTCCAGCTATTCGTATATGTATCGGTAATCATCGATCATTAAATTGAGGATAGCGACCCAAGCTCTTAATTTATATTCATTGTCATGGATTACCCTTTCGCCGCTCTCATGGTCTCTATATCTACAACCACTACTTATTAGACTGGAGGTCACATCTGAAATACCGCTGTCTATTATGCTCAGGTAAGTTTCGTATAGATCGATCACTGCTGCGTCAGTCGTGCTTACAGAACGGCCCCAAAGAACCCACATTAATGTCTTAATATTCTCTTTTACACTAATATGTGTTTGCGAGTTAGCACTGCCATCTTCATTAAACAAAACACCATCCGCTCGGTAATTAGGTAACAATAAGCGGTCGCTGTATGGTTTTTTAAGATCTGTCGATATCGATTCACAAGAAATATATGCCGCAGTGTATTGCTGAATCAATGTCATTATGCCGTTGGGTTGTTCCCCTTGATAAACATTATTGCTTAATAAAGTCGAACTTCCACTAAATGTATTGTCATTAGTTGTTGCCAATAACTTACGCTTGAAGCGATCGGCAGGCAGTAGTCTTGACGTGCCACCCACATAGGTTTCGCCATTGAAGTATTCAGATTGTAGTAGAGCTTTCACTAAACTTTTGAAATTATGATTTGACGCAATAAAGTCATCAGCTAAATCCTTGATAATTTGTTGTTGATAATCGAAGCGCTGGTAGTCAAGAACCGCTGCATTTCCTGCCGGCTCAATTAAAACTTTATGCCCTGTAATTTCTTCAAATAACGTCTTTACAGTTGCAACCGCAAAACGTGGGTCATTCGCGACACGAGGCGCTAACCATTGTAACGGTGCTGGCTCGTCTTCAGGCATTAATTCACCATTAAAACCCGGCTCTAGAATACTGACTTGGTCCCACTTGGCATCAGCATAACTGTCACGACGTTCAGGGCCACGCTGCCAATGCCTGAAAGTAGATGACACTGGGTCCATCACCACATGACAACCTGTACAGGTAGGGTTATTCATCGTTGGGTGATCTAAATTGATGTCACCTGCATCTACTCGGCTGCCGCTAATCTCTAAAATATCGGTATCTAAGAACATTTTGTAAACGTGGTATGAACGATGACGGTTAACGTTTGTTTCCGAAGTTGGGTACTGCTCTAGGAAGGCATTGGTCGTCAAGACACCCGCCATCGGCACAATTGGTGAGCGAAACTTTTTATACTCTTCCGTTGAATAGGGTAAGTCTGGATATTCTGCATCATCAATTTCAGTGAACGTAGTTTGATCGTGTAAATTCAATATTCGCGCACCGAAATAATTCAGAACTAAATAGTCTGCCGTTAATATTTCAGTAAATGGTTTATTGTTTTTTACAACGTAACGTACAAGCTCTATAGCCGAATTTGTCAAACTAGCCCATGATGCACCACGTGCAAACATAAATTTGTCGCGATCGTCAAACTTGCTGTACCAGTCGTCTTCACCTTCAAACGTTCGAACGTAAGAACTCGAGGGATATCCTGGTTCTTTCAACGTAGGGGTGTAAATTTCTTTTACACGCTGGTAGAAACTTTCCTCGGTCATCATTTGGTCAAATGCAATGGACAATCCAGCTTCGCCGTTATTTTTCACTAAATAGACCCAACTTTGTTTAGGCACGATTGAGTTCAAATTCATAGATGCTTTGTATAGACGTTTTAACAGAACTGATTCATTTGCACTGATTGTGTCGTCGGTATTCAGGTCACCAGAATCATTTACAGAGCTTCCGTCATTAGCAGACCCTGTACCAGAATCTTCAGTACCATTCGGATTGGCATGTAGCGTTTGCAACCATGCTGTAATGTTGGTTGAACACTCAATATCACAAGAACCAGCACTACCAAACGGCATAGTCGTTAAGATCGTATTGATGTAGTCAGTTTCATATAGAGTAGAAATTATCGATGAACCCCGTGGTTCACCTGCTCCCAGATCACCATGACAACCTGCACACTGAGCCGCATATAAGGTTTTTCCACTTTCTATTTGCTCTGCAGTTGGCTCTTCTACTGTTGAATCATTATCGTCGGTAGTGTTATCTGTATCGCTGTTTGTGGTGTCGTCTGTATTATTGTCTGTATTGCTATCGGTATTGTTGTCGGTAGGGTCGTCTGTATTGCTGTTACCAGAATCAGATCCATCGTCGCCAGATCCATTATCTGAATCTAAAGATTTAATCGTTAATACCGCGCCCATCAAAGCATTGTGGTATTCGCGGCTTGAG
>JAPYOO010000283.1 GCA_029938135.1 Bermanella sp.
GCATCAAATCGAATAAGGGTGGTGAATAGTCGCCAATCCACTTCGGTTAGAACATCTCCGGCTAGAAAACGCTGGCGCGATAAAATATCTTCTACCCAATCTAATGAGTCAAACAACGTTAGGTAAGCATCCTGGTAAGCATCAAAACCCGTGGCAAATCCTGCTTTGTATACGCCGTTGTTAATAGTGTGATAAATACGTTCGTTTAACGCTTCAATCTCTGTGTGCAATGCTTGTGGATAATAATCAATGGTATTACAGGTTAAATCATTAAAGGCGCTATTAAACATGCGAATAATTTCTGATGATTCATTGCTTACAATTGATTGCGTTTTTTTGTCCCACAACACCGGTACCGTTACGCGTCCTTCGTACTGGTCATCGGCCTTTAAATACAACTCGTATAAAAAGTCCAAGCCGTTCAAATCATCTTTCATTTCCCAGCCATTTTCTAACATGATGGCGTCTACTACGGTTACATCTATGTAGTCTTCTAACTGTTTTAGTTTTCTAAAAATAAGGGTGCGGTGCGCCCAAGGGCACGCTAACGAAACATATAAATGGTAACGGCCTTTTTCAGCGGTGAATCCTGCGCTACCGGTTGGCCCTGCACTGCCGTCCGGGGTTAACCAATTTCTAAAGCGGCTGTCTTGACGGCGATATTCACCGCCATTGGCTTTAGTGTCGTACCATTTATCAACCCACTTACCACCTTGTAATAAACCCATTACGCACCTACCACGGCTTCGGAATTCAGGTTAGATAGCGCCTGATCTATTTGCAGTTTAGCATCCGCAATAATGGTTTGAGGGTCACCCTTAGAGCCACTGGCATCGATCTGAATGATTTCTTGCACGCCAATGAAGTTACAAATTTGTGCAAGGTATGGGCTTACAAAATCCATTGAGCTTCCCACCGGAGCACCACCGCTGGCGGTAATAATAAAGGCGCGTTTAATGTTGGTTAAACCAACTGGGCCCTGCTCACCATATTTAAAGGTAAGACCCGCACGACACACGTAATCAATCCACTGCTTCAACACTGCCGGTACACCAAAGTTATACATAGGGGCGGCCAGTACTAGGGTATCGGTATCCATAAGTTCTTGAATTAATGTATTGGAAAGCGTTAGGTGCTGCGCAAACGTCTCGCTATCCGAATCATTTGAAGCATGCAAGTTCATCATGTCGGCTGCGTTTATTAAAGGCAGCGGTTGCTTCACTAAATCTCGACTAACTACTTGTGTATCTAACTGCTCAGCTAACTTCTCTGTTAGGTACTGGCTAATGGTGCGTGAATTTGAATCTTGTAGGCGGGCACTGCTATCTATTTTTAAAACTGACATGTTGTAATCCTGTTCTTTATTAAAGGGGCAGTGTATTAGCACTGCCTCATGAAATTTATATAATTGTCTATTTAACTTTCTACTTAACAAACGTTATTTGGCAAGCTTGCTTTGTAATAGGGCATCTAAGCTTAAGCTACCGGCACCACGCAATGCCAAACCTAGGCTTGCCACAAATAAGGCCAGTGCATATTCGTAACCGTTGTTGCTCATGAATAAACCGTTTTCAAAGTGAACAGTGAAGATGGCGACTAACATAGTCACGGCTAATACCAGAGCTGCTGGGCGTACTAACAGTCCCACTACTAAGGCCAGTCCACCAAAGAACTCAGCCGAGCCTGCCAGTGTGGCCATTAACAAACCCGGCTCTATGCCAATAGACGCCATCCAACCTGCGGTGCCTTCTAAGCCGTAACCACCAAACCAAGCAAATAGTTTTTGTGCGCCGTGCACCATAAACACAATGCCTATTGCGAGTCGTACCGGTAGGGTATCTAGACCTGCGGTGGTGTTAGTTACAGTATTCGCTAATGTTTTAAGTGATGCTTTCATGTGTTTCTCCGAATGTTTGGTTTTGCCTGTTTAGGGCTGCTTGAACAACTGCGTCCATATTAAAGCTTCACAGAATTTGAATAAGGGGGCATATCTGATTAGAATGATCTAATTATTAGAACGTTTAAGTTAGGCTATATGTCCCCCAACCCTATTAATATAGAGTCCTTGCAGATATTGGATGCCATTGAACGGCGTGGAAGCTTCGCTAAAGCTGCGGAAGAGCTGAACAAAGCCACCTCGGCGCTTTCGTATGGGGTACAAAAGCTAGAGGAGCAACTGGGCATCACGGTATTTGAGCGCAAGGGCCGCCGATCTGTGCTCACTCCCGCGGGACGCCTTATTCTGGATGAGGGACGGCTTATCTTAAGCGCCACCACCGCGCTTGCCCAAAAGGCCAAGGAATTGGCCACCGGCTGGGAGCCCAAACTGCGCATCGCGGTGGAGTCGGTATTTCATTACCCTCAATTTTTCTCGGTGTTAAACGATTTTATAAACGCCCACCCCAGCCTAGAAGTGGATATTTGCGAGACCGTACTCAGCGGTGGCTGGGAAGCGCTAGATCATGACAAGGTAGATTTAATTGTGGGCGCCCCCGGCCCCGTGCCTTTGCAAAAAGGCTACCGAGCCATGCCCATTGGGCAAGATAATTTAATACCGGTGATCTCGGCCAAGCATCCGTTGCTTCACCTAACCCGGAATGCGCAAACCCTAAAAGACGCATTACCGCAACTACGCCGCATCGTTACCCACGACACCGCCATCAGTGAGGTCAGTCGCAGCGCCGGCTTAACATCAGGCAAACAAGTGTTATATGTGCAAACCATGGAGCAAAAGGTAGAGGCCATATTGGCAGGGCTGGGCATAGGCCATGTACCTAAGTACAGAATTGAAGCCTTTTTGAAAAGCGGCCAGGCATTTGAATTACCATTGCACACCTACACCATTAAATCGGATGTTTTTATTGCTTGGAAAATCAGCAATAAAGGCAAAGCGTTACACGCCCTGAGCCAGATGTTAACTGCTAAAAAATGGGCTAATTAGCAAGAAACGGGTCGTTTACTCACGCCACTCATCCAATAATGCCTGCCTCTTTAATACGCAGGTAATCCCATGCACACCAATATAGAACCCTCCATCCTGTATTTTGGCACTCCGGTCATTTTACTCAGTACCCTAAACGAAGATGGCAGCACGAATATCGCCCCTATTTCGTCAGTGTGGTGGTTAGGGTGGAGCTGCATGATTGGTTTAGATGCCACCTCTAAGTCCACTGAAAATTTAAAGCGTAATGGTGAATGCATCTTAAACCTTGCCTCTGGGGATTTGGCCCCTAAAGTAAACAAGCTGGCTTTGTTAACCGGCAGTGAAGCGATTCCTTTGCATAAAAAAATGCTGGGGTATAAACATTCAAAAAACAAATTTATCCATTCAGGTTTCACCCCTCAAGAAAACGGCACGGGTAAATTAAGCGCCATTACAGAATGCCCTATTCACTTACACGCACGTGTTAACACAATTTCAGAATTTGGCCAGGGGGACGAACGCATGGCGGTGCCCGCCTACTCAATAGAATTAAACATTAAAACGGTGAGTGCAGTGCCCAGTGTATTAATGGAAGGGTCTAATAATAAAATAGACCCTAACAAATGGAACCCGCTTATTATGAATTTCCGTGAGTTTTTCAGTTTGTCGGCGCAACTGAATGAATCACGACTGGCCAGAAAACCCGAGGCTTTGTATGCCCCCTGGAAACAAAAAGGCATTAAACGTTTATTAGGGAAATGGCTATTAACACGCTCTAACAAAAAATACGGCCACTAGTCAAAGGAGTTAATCTCATCCGAGGTTAAATAACGCCATTGGCCCAGTTCAACATCCAAAGAGACTTGGCCAATTTTTTCTCGATGCAATCTTTTAACACGATTACCTACAGCCCTAAACATACGCTTAACTTGACGAAATTTACCTTGCGTAATTGTTAACAGTACTTCGTGAGTACCTAGGGGCGTTACTTTTGCAGGCAGTGTGGGTTCATCTATGCCTTTTAACAAAAGCCCCTTTTCAAGCTTTAGGATAGCCTCGTCAGTAAGCTCATCACGTAACGTAACTCGGTAAACTTTTTCACACTGAGCGCTGGGGGTTATTATTTTTGAGGTCCAACTCCCGTCATCGGTAATGAGCACTAAACCCGTTGTATCGGCATCTAAACGCCCGACAATATGCAACTCTGATTTTTTA
>JAPYOO010000284.1:0-1235 GCA_029938135.1 Bermanella sp.
CATGAAAAAATTAATTAGCTCACTCGTTCTTGCTTCTAGCTTAGTATTGCCTCAACTGGCCTTAGCAGAAGTAGAAGTTATTGTACACCCATCCAACAGCTCCACCTTTGACAAGGATTCTATTAAACGCATATTCCTTGGCAAAACCCGCGCCTTTCCAGGTGGCGGTGAAGCCGTGCCCATTGCCTTAAAAGAAGGTACCGCTGAAAACCAAGACTTCACTAAAAACGTGTTATCCAAGACCCCAAAACAACTAAAAGCGTATTGGGCCAAAATGGTATTCACCGGTAAAGGCACCCCACCACGCCAAATGGGTGGGACGTCTGAAATACTAAGCCTTATTTCAGCCAACCCTAACTTAATTGGCTTTGTTCCTGCAGGTAGCGCCACGGGCGGCGTGAAAGTGGTTGGAAAATTCTAAAGCCGCTTTACGCTTAACTCGCTTACAAACGAGTTAAGCGTTTATTTAAAACAAAAAAACCAACAATTACGTTGGTTTTTTTGTTTTTAAAGCACAGGAAATTACGCCCTATTTAAATTTTCGATAAATGCTACTCTTCATAACCCAACGTAGGACGCAACCAACGCTCGGTCTTTTTCAAGTCCCAGTTTTTACGATCAGCATAGTCCTGAACTTGATCCTTGTTAATTTTGCCTAGCGCAAAATAACGAGACTCTGGATGAGCAAAATACCAACCACTTACCGATGACGCCGGATACATAGCGTAGCTTTCGGTTAATTGGCAACCAATATTTTCTTCCGCATTTAACAAACTAAACAAGGTGGTTTTTTCACTGTGCTCAGGACACGCAGGATAACCCGGTGCTGGGCGAATACCCTGGTATTTTTCAGATATTAACTCGTCATTACTAAGCGCTTCGTTATTTACATACCCCCAATGCTTAGTACGCACTTCTTCATGCATCACTTCGGCAAATGCCTCGGCAAATCTATCTGCCAAAGACTTAACTAAGATGGCACTGTAATCGTCAAGTTCACCTTCATACTTCTTGGCCAACTCTTCAGCCCCCATACAGGTCACCACAAAGCCGCCCATATAATCACTAACCGCAGATGCTTTAGGCGCTACAAAGTCAGCCAATGAGCGAAAAGCACGGCCTGCCGGTCGCTGAGTTTGCTGACGTAAGTGATGCAACGTTGCCAACACCTCTTCACGGTTATCATCCGTGTAAAGTTCAGTACTATCACCCTGAACAGCCGCGGCTGGGTAGAA
>JAPYOO010000284.1:1335-4137 GCA_029938135.1 Bermanella sp.
TTCTCACGGGCTTCTTGATACTCTTCACGCAGCGCCGCCACAAAGGCGTCTTTTTTATGTGACAAAAGTGCCGTGGCCACCGGTACGGATTTGGATGCATCCAATACATGAACAGTCGCACCTGAATATTTCTCTTCAATTTTAACGGCCGTGTGCACCTTAGAGGTGGTTGCACCGCCAATAAGCAGCGGCTGCGTCATGCCCCGCTGCTCCATCATCTCGGCTATGGTCACCATTTCATCCAAAGAAGGTGTGATCAAACCCGACAAACCAATAATGTCTGCATTGTGCTCAACCGCAGCATCTAAAATCGCCTCTGGTGGCACCATCACCCCCAGATCAATAACTTCATAGTTATTACAGGACAATACTACCCCTACAATATTTTTACCGATGTCGTGCACGTCACCCTTCACGGTGGCCATGATAATGACACCGTTATTGGTGCTGGTATTACCGGTACGGCGTTTTTCTTCTTCAATGTAAGGTAATAAATACGCCACGGCTTTTTTCATTACACGGGCACTTTTTACTACCTGCGGCAAAAACATTTTGCCGGCACCAAACAAGTCACCCACGACATTCATGCCGATCATTAAATTATTTTCAATAACTTCGATGGGTTTGTCGGCCGCTACACGGGCTTCCTCGGCATCTACTTCAATAAATTCAGTAATACCTTTAACTAACGCATGGGTAATACGCTCTTGCAAAGAGCCTTCACGCCATTTTAATTTATCGCTTTCTTTTTGCTCGATAGACTGGCCTTTTAAAGACTCGGCAAAGTCTACCAAGCGTTCGGCTGCATCACTGCGGCGGTTTAACACCACATCTTCAACACACTCTAACAAGTCTTTTGGAATATCATCATAAATGGTTAACATGCTGGCGTTTACGATGCCCATGTCCATGCCTTCTTTGATGGCATAATATAAAAAGACTGAGTGCATGGCTTCACGCACAATGTCATTACCACGGAATGAGAACGACATATTAGAGACACCACCGGACACTTTAGCGCCGGGTAAATTTTCTTTAATCCACTTAGTGGCGGCAAAAAAGTCGACACAATAATTATCGTGATCTTCTATGCCGGTGGCCACTGGGAATATGTTGGGATCAAATACAATATCCTGCGGCGCAAAACCGACTTTTTCTACCAACACTTGGTAAGAGCGCTTGCAAATATCTATACGACGCTGATACGTGTCGGCTTGGCCTTTTTCATCAAACGCCATGACAACGGCTGCCGCACCATACATATTAATGATGCGGGCTTGTTCAATGAATTTCTCTTCGCCTTCTTTAAGGGAAATTGAGTTCACAATAGCCTTACCCTGCACACACTTAAGGCCTGCTTCGATGATTCCCCATTTAGAGGAATCAATCATAAAGGGTACACGCACAATATCCGGCTCGGCTGCCAATAGATTTAAATAACGCACCATAGCGGCTTCGCCATCCAACATGGCATCATCCATGTTGATATCAATAATTTGCGCACCGTCTTCCACTTGTACTCGGGCAATATCGATTGCCGCTTCGTAATCTTCTTCTTGTATAAGGCGTGAAAATTTACGAGAGCCGGTTACGTTAGAGCGCTCACCTACGTTTACAAAACCGGTTAGGTCATTAACCACTAACGGCTCAAGGCCACTTAAGATCATGTCAGGAACGTTTTGAATACTCATTATTGTGCTCCCTTACTGGCCAATTCAGTCAATATTTTTTCAGGTGAAAATTGTTCAGGTAATGCGCGTGGCGCATATTCATCTGCCAACGCCTTTAACGCTGCAATATGCTCCGGCGTAGTACCACAACAACCACCAATAACATTCACATGCCCGCCCGCTAAAAATGGACGCACTTGCTCGGCCATTTCATCGGCACCTTGATCGTATTCTCCAAATTCATTGGGAAGACCGGCATTGGGGTGCGCCGAAATCATACAGGTGGCGTTTTTATCCAGCAGCTTAACATGAGGCAACATATCGTCGGCGCCCAGCGCACAGTTCAAACCTATGCTGAGCAAGTTGCCGTGCATCAAGGACACCCAAAAGGCTTCAGCCGTTTGGCCAGATAATGTACGGCCACTGGCATCGGTAATGGTGCCCGAGATCATCACGGGTGTATCAAGGTTGCGCTCTTGCTTCATTTTTAATACAGCAAACAAGGCCGCTTTGGCATTCAAGGTATCAAATACGGTTTCGATCATAATGATGTCACTGCCCCCGTCCATTAACGCGCATGCCGCGTCATAATAGGCGGTAACCAATTGATCAAAGGTAACCATGCGCATGCCGGGGTCATTCACATCAGGAGACATAGACGCAGTACGGTTGGTGGGCCCTAAACAGCCCACTACGTATCTTGGTTGCTCGGGTGTTTTTGCAGCCCAACGATCAGCACTACGACGTGCACACTGGGCCGACTGGTAGTTAATTTGGTATACCGCTTTTTCCAAGCCATAATCGGCCTGCGCGATGGTGGTACCACTAAACGCATTGGTACTGGCGAAATCAGCGCCTATGGCAAAGTAAGAATCATGAATCTCTTCAATAATGTCTGGACGGGTCATGGATAATAGGTCGTTATTACCCTTTAAAGGGCTTTTATGATCTTCAAAATGCCCTTTGCGAAAATCGGCCTCATCCAAGGGATAGCCTTGAATGGACGTGCCCATAGCACCATCAAGCACCATAATGCGCTTGGCTAGGATTTTATTTAACTCTGCTACTACCGAACGGCTCATTATTGATCCTGGAGACGTAAAAATGGCGCTCATTATAGCCAATAAGCCCC
>JAPYOO010000285.1:0-2660 GCA_029938135.1 Bermanella sp.
TAAATATCCCGCACACACCTCACCTTATTATTAATCCGTAAAATATCCCCCTGTGGTCCTTTGTAATAAAATGTTCCGTTAGACACCGCCGAAGCCGCGCCCACTTCGTTGATTACATCTAATTTATCATTACTGCGTTGTGCCCCTGCGCCGTGCACATCTAAAATGTTTGGATTGATATAACCCAGTGCCCGCCCAAAAGATATATAGGTGGCATTAGTACCGTCGCCGTCGTTATCCACATGGGTGGTAGAGGCCCAGTAATAAGCAAAGTCGGTAATGCTTTCTTCATTTAAAAAACTGCTAGCCGTAAATAGTGCATCTATGGCGGCGCTGCTGGTGGTACCGGGTGAGCGTGAATAATTAACAATGCTGTGCAGTTCTTTTATATTGGGCAGGCGCCAGTCGTTTTGGGCGGCGGTACTGGCGCTTTCACATTCACTAACGGCCTGATCCCAGTTGGCCGGTTCGCTATCACTTTTTTGCCACATTAAACCGGTGGCCTCATCGCTGATGGTTTGGTCGCCGTTGTCGCTGAAATCATTCACGCCATAATTGTCATTGCCAGCCACGCAGCGCACATAAAATAATTTAGTTGCCAAAGGGTACGCCTTAATACGCCCATCGATAAAATTCACTCCAAAAGTAGAGTCATCGCTCACCATGGTTTGCGCCACATTTAAGGTGCTGGTGGCGTACTGAGCGTCGATGATTCTGTCATTGGCGGCCATGCCTTGGGCCGTGGTGAGATCCCCAAAGGCCCAGTCAAAATTATTATTAATGAATGGCGTAAGCGATGCGGTATTGGTGCCTAGGTAACTGCTGGCATCACGGCCACTGAACAGCATCAGCGAATAAAGCTCTTTCACACTGGGCAGGCGCCAGTCGCTACGACTGGCCAGTGTTAAATCAGTGCAGTACGTGAGCGCAGTGCTTTGACTGCGCTTGTCGTTGTAGTCGATGTTACCGTCGGTGTTTGTGTCGCTGCTTTGTTGCCACACTAGGTCAGTGATGTTGTCGGTGACGGTAAGGCCTGCGTTAGTGAGTGTATAGCTGGGCTGAAATCCAGCATAGTCAGCATCAAAGCCCACACCACTGCAGCCACTGGAACTACCCGTACTTGAGTTGTAGCAAGTGTTTTGATTGGTATCCACCACCGCATAGGTAATTAACCCTGTGCTGGTGATGGTTACGGTGTCGGGGTCACTGTAAAGCAAGCCATCGTTAACGAGTAACGAAAATACATACTCACCATTGGCATCGGGCGTAAAGGATGGCGTGGCGGTGTTGGCGCCAGTAAGCGTGGACGCACTGCCTGCGGGGCGCGAAGAAATACTCCACAAGTAGGTGAGCACATCGTTATTGATGTCTGAGCTATTGCTGCCATCTAAATTAACCAGTACCTCGGTCATAACCGCTTGGTCAAGGCCGGCATCGGCAATGGGGGCCGTATTAACAATGCTAATGATCGACACTAGTGCAATTTCACTGTCTTCTTCACCATCATTCACCACCAGTGTCACTCGATAAGTGCCCACATCTGTGGGCGTAAACGTAGGATTAACGGTGGTGGCAGCATTAATAGTGGGCTCAATAGTCCCAGTGGGCACTGCGCTGAAACCCCACAGGTAAGTCAGTGGGTCGCCATCTAAATCAAAACTGTCGCTGCCATCTAGGGTCACTAAACGTTCAACTCGCTCGGTTTGATCGGGCCCAGCATCTGCTACGGGCGGATTATTCTCGATGGAGGTAAGAGTAATAACATGGGGCACGCTTTTATCAAATCCGTCACTCACCACTAGCTGAATACTATAGATGCCGTCTAAATCCGGTACAAACGAAGGTGTTATGGTATCGCTGTCTAATAGGTTGGCTGTGCTCAGCAACGGTTTGGCGGTCATGGACCATGTGTATGTTATGGGGTCACCATCGGCGTCAGTGCTACCATCGCCATTTAAGATAAACTCATTACCGGTTTTAATGGAACGCGAATCGCCGGCATCGGCCAGCGGTAGGGTATTGGTGCCAGGGACCTTACTGGTCACGGTCATGGTACTTTCTTCACTGTTGACGGTACCGTCGTTCACCACCAGCGTTAACAGATACACGCCACTTACGTCGGCAATAAAGGAGGGGGTGGGCGATGTGTCGTTATTTAACGTGGCTTGGCTAGCACTGGGAAGGGATGTAAGTGTCCATAAATAACTGAGCGTATCGTTTTCATTGTCAAAGCTGTCACGACCATCCAAATTGACCGCTTGGCCGGTGTCGGCATTTTGTGGCAAACCGGCATTGGCGGTGGGGGCGGTATTAGGGGGGGCGTCACTACCACTGGAGCCACAGCCACTTAATACTAAGAGAGTGAGTCCCCATGTTATGGGGGTAAAAATATGTTTAAGCCAATAAATACATTTATCAGGGTTATTCACAATAGTGCGCTTCCATTACTCCTATTGTATTAAGTATGGCAGTGAACGCTAAAATAATGAGGGGGCAAACGAATAGTTGTAAGAATGGCTTTTGTTATTATTAAAAATCGATTTTGACCCTTTTCTTGTATGGCCGCGACCTTTCTTTTAAATTTAATTTTTTGAAAGTACCTTATCTAAATGAGGAATCAATCCGATAGACTTTTAATGATCAATATTGCCCAATTGCCC
>JAPYOO010000285.1:2760-4137 GCA_029938135.1 Bermanella sp.
CATCAGCTTGTTCAGCGAATACTTCAAAGCTGTGGGCAAGGCTTAAGCTGCATAAAGATTCTTGTGATTTGTTTTGGCATAACTTTACCTGAACGCTGTAGGCCCCGGCTTGAGTAATGGGCAAGTTAAAGCGGTCCGATTGTTGTTCGTCGCCTAGACTCTTTGGCGCCTTTAAAGGGAAAAAAGGCAATATTTGTTGATTGTTAAGTAGCACTGTCCATGTATGGCCATTTATCCCCATTGATTTGTTCCAAGAAACGTTGATATCCACAAGGTCGTCGTTAAGGAAAACCTGTGGCTCTATTGGGATTAGGGTAGCCCTAGCGGGAATGGATAATGTTTTACTGGAAAGCTCACTCAGATCGAGGTTAAGTCCAGCATTGTTTAAAAAGTTGCCTTTCGAATTTTTAGGCACTCCCTCGCACGCACTTAATAACAGGGTGCTTAAGCATATTAAACTAAGTATTCGCACGTTTTTGATCATGTGCCGTTATCCAAATTCTTAACCGGTAGAAGGGATATAAGTGTAAGCAATGACGGTATTTAAATAACCCGTCATTGGCTAGGAAGCACTATCACTTTAGTGAGGGGGTTTTGTTATCTGTGATTTAGGTTGATAGTATTTGCGGTTATTATCTTTACGGTGTATATATTGTATTCTTTACAGTGTATATTTGAAATCTTGCAGTGTGCATTGATAGGTTTTACGGGGGAGTTGATCACTTTTTGGCCCCCGCTGATAATAATAACGAGCTACAACTCACGGAGATCTTATATGACTGACTATGATGCCATCGTCATTGGTGCCGGTAACGGCGGTTTAACGGCGGCCACCGCCTTACAAAGGGGCGGGGCAAAAACGCTATTACTGGAACGTCATAATATTCCTGGAGGCTGTGCCACCAGTTTTGTGCGTGGGGAATTTGAATTTGAAGTGGCTCTGCACCAGTTAAGTGGTTTGGGTACCGAGAAAAAGCCCTTCATCATGCGTAAAATTTTTGCCGATCTTGGGGTAATGGACAAGGTTGAGTTTATTGAAGAGGGTGAGTTATACCGTATTCTTGTAAATGATGGGGTTAACCCTAAACTGGATGTCACCTTGCCTGCCAGTTGGTCTGGTATTCATAAAGTATTAAAGGAACACTTCCCTGCACAAAGTAACAACATCGATCGTTTTTTAAAGTTGTGTGCCGATATTTCCCTAGAAAGCTTCATGGGCTTGCCCAGAGCACGCAAGCAAAAAGATGAGGCCTTGTTAAAATCCAGCTGCCCTAACTATGTGAAGTATGGTCAGCAAAACCTTAAGTCGGTACTGGACGAGTTTTTTGATGATGAACAAATCAAAACCGTATTGGCCGCTTACTGGTGTTATGTGGG
>JAPYOO010000286.1 GCA_029938135.1 Bermanella sp.
GCGCAGAAGAAAAAGGGTAAACGACTTTAGCGTTGTAAGCTATCGCAAGTTCAATAAGCGTAATGCATGTTGGGCTTGGAATAGGATATGGGTGAGCCCAGCGCTCATCTATTCGGCTCTTACACCTGATTATTACCCTAGTGAAAAGCACTGTTGCAACGAGGTGCTTTTTCCCTCCCAGTAAGATGGCTATAATGCTGTCAATCGTACCCTTAGGATTATCCCCTTTGACTCAGTCAATTACCTACGCACAAACCTTGTTTGCCCTCGAGCAGGCGCCAAAGGCTACTTTGACGTTTTATCGTGGCATTGAAAAAGAAGGTTTAAGGGTTAACAGTGATACTCGGCTCAGCCAAGTCCCTCATCAAAATCCATTAGGCAGCGCCCTTACTCACCCCTATATCACCACCGATTACAGTGAGTCGTTGCTAGAGTTCATCACGCCGGTGAAAGATAACGCCAAAGATGTATTGGCATTTTTACAAACCGCCCACAGTTACACTTACCAATATTTGGCAGATGAGCTAATTTGGCCGGCTTCTATGCCGGGTAAAATTGAAGATGAATTAGAAGTGCCCATTGCCTACTTTGGCAGCTCTAACATAGGCACCTTAAAACACGTGTATCGCCATGGTTTATGGCATCGTTATGGCCGTAAAATGCAGTGCATTGCGGGACTGCATTATAACTTCTCTGTCAGCGAAGAATTATGGCAGCAGTTAGCCGATTTACAGGGTAAAGAGGTCAGTAAAGACTTCATGAGTGAAGGCTATTTTGGATTAATTCGTAATTTCCGTCGCCATTCTTGGTTATTACTGTACTTATTTGGTGCCAGCCCCGTTTTAGACAAAAGCTTCATTAAAGGCGAAGAGCATCCGTTACAAGAACTGGATGACGATAGCCTGTATTTACCGTACGCCACTAGCCTGCGCATGAGTGGTTTGGGCTATCAAAATAATGCGCAAGACGGTTTATTTGTCTGCTTTAACGGTTTGTCTACTTATACCAGTACGTTGCACCAAGCCATGCAAGAGTCGGTTGCAGGCTATGAAGAGATGGGGGTGCGCAAAGATGGCGAGTATCAGCAGCTTAATACGAACTTGCTGCAAATTGAAAATGAGTACTACTCAGACATTCGTCCTAAGCGTAATCCTAAAGGTGGCGAAAAGCCGCTAACGTCCTTGAATGAGTACGGTGTTGAATACATAGAAGTACGCTGTCTTGATTTAAATCCGTTTGCCCCTCTAGGCATAAATGAAGAGCAAATTCATTTTATGGACTTATTTTTGTCTTATTGCTTGTTGAATCCAAGTCCAATGTTGCGGGATGCCGAATGCCGTGAAGTGGCGCGTAATCAACACAATGTGGTATTAGATGGCCGCAATCCAAGTTTTACGCTGCAGCGATTAGGCGAAACCGTTACGTTAAAGGATTGGGCGCAACAACTAATAACGCAAATGCAGCCGCTGGCACAGCTTTTAGATACCACTCATAATGTAAGCCATTATGGCGCCGCATTGGCGTCCATGAATGCACGAGTAGACGATGCGTCATTGACCCCCAGTGCTCAAGTGTTAGCGACAATGAAGCAAAAAAATCAGTCTTTTTGCGACTTTGCCATGGAACAAGCTCAAATAATAGCCAAAACCCACAGCGCCACGTTACCCGCAGAAACCCAACAACATTGGCAAGAATTGGCACAAAATTCCCTGCAAAAACAACAAGATATTGAGGGCTCAGACGACGTTGATTTTGATCAATACTTAACCGAGTACTCGCAAAAAGTGTGAGGCGTGTCACACCCCGATTGGTCATTCTGCACATTGGCGTAATCTGTCTTAGTAATAACTTGTAATCTATCTGTTCTGAGATAAATTTACAAAAAACGCTAAGGATTGAGCCATGGAACTGGTGCAGGGTCACTGGGATTTGGATAGTTTAGAAAAAGCTTACCGTCACGGCTTCATGGCCGGTATGGTCGGCAAAGCTTCTGCTACCTGTCCTTATAAAGCCGAGGTGATTGCTAATGCTTGGGAAGCCGGCTGGCAAGATGGCCGCGAGCAATTTGAACACAAACAAGCCTTACTACAGAGCGAAAGCCTTTAGTCGCCCCATTTTTAGCCTGTCTCTTTAAGTTAGCCTGCCTCGGCCCCTCGTAAATATTAGTTCTGGGCCACAAAATTTTGAAAGTACAAATCATCTACAAACGGCTTACCCTCTAATTCCGTTAATAAAGCTCGAACTTCTTCTAATGCTACTTGTCTGAGTTTTTCACGCCCCTGAGCATTATTAACAGTATCGTCTTCCTGTTGGCTTAGTAGCAGTACCATTTGATTACGTATATAGGCTTGGTGTTGATTCACCATGCCAGCCGCTTCAGCGCCAGTGACTCTAAGGGCGATATCGGTGCGAATGTATTTCATACGCCCTTTGGTATTCGTGCCGTAATTCAATACAAAAGCGGGTTGTAAATGCACGTATTGCGCCCCTGACGGTGAACCTTCTTCTGCGAAGGCCGTTGGCATTAAAAAAAGGCATAAAAGAAAGGTAAAATTGCGTAGCATGCTCATTTCCTGTGTTGGATCTGCGTGAGAAAAATTGGCTGAATATATTGAGCA
The DNA here is from genome assembly GCA_029938135.1 of Bermanella sp. GTDB lineage: Bacteria > Pseudomonadota > Gammaproteobacteria > Pseudomonadales > Oceanobacteraceae > Bermanella. Next base: position 2,619 of record JAPYOO010000286.1, read on the forward strand.
TAGTTCAGTGGTGCAGAAGTGGCACAGTACAAGTAAATTAGCGCTAGTCCCTATTTTTTAACAAACATAATTAAGGCATAAATATGTTTAAGGTTTCAAATCAATCACTTTTCCTGATGGTGTTTTTGTCATGTGCAGCCTTACTGGCGACCGCTTACTATTTTGAATATGCCTTGTATATGGACCCGTGTCCTTTGTGCATTATGCAGCGCATCGCCGTATTGATGGTGGGATTGGTAGGTTTGTCAGGGTTTGTGTTGGCGAAGACGGACACAGGCCAAAGAATTCATGCTGCGCTAATGGGAATGAGTGCCATATTTGGCCTAAGCGTGGCAGGCAGGCACGTATGGATTCAAAATTTACCGGCAGATCAAATACCCACGTGTGGGCCCAGTCTTGAATACATGGTGGACACACTGCCGTGGGCCGAAGTCTTATCGGTGATGCTGCGCGGAAACGGTAATTGTGCCGATGCTCAATGGTCATTGATGGGAATGTCGATGCCCATGTGGGTTTTGGTATGCTTCGCCGGATTTATGTTGCTGGCGGCTTTTGTCACTTGGCAAACAGTGAAAAAACAAAATAATTAACAGATACAGTGACTTAGAGCAGATTAGGGGGGTAAAGGTGAGCGTGAATTGATACAGCGCTTATAGCGATCATATTTGAAAAAACGGGGCACCTCAAGCAAAAAAATATTCATTTTTTTTACCCTTGCAGCCGTCAAATCCTGAGCCTATATTTGAGTAACCAAAGGGCACGTTAATAAATATAAATACTAGGAGGCGTCATGTTAGAAGGATGTAAATCGGCGAAAGAACGCTGGGGCGGCGTTCACGGTTTAATTGACCGTTGGCTTAATGAACGCCAAGAGCTATTAGTATTGTATTGCGCCATTAAAGGCTTGAAGCCTTATAGCCCTCGTGAAACACCCGTATCGGTAAAAGTGCAGGCCTTCTGCCAGGTCATGATGGATTACTGCAGTGCCGGCCATTTTGAAGTGTATAAACAACTAATATTAGAAGCCAAAGAATATGATGATGGCGGCTTGGAATTGGCTCAGAAGCATTATCCTAGATTAGAAGTCATTACCGAAAAATGTGTGGCCTTTAACGACAATTACGACACGGCTGAACATTGCCTAGAGAGAATGACCGAGATGGCAGGCGATCTATCTGATCTTGGCGAGTTATTAGAAGAGCGTTTTACGTTAGAAGATGAGCTTATTGAAGCGCTTCATAATGTGCACCGGGAGATAGTCGCTTAATTTTTTATGTACAGGATGTACGGTATGGCGCGGTGCCATGGATGGCAAAGAGCGGCGTTTTTCGGATTAGCCGCAGCTGAGCTAAAGAATTATCCTTCCGGTATATGCATAGCTCTACCAAGTACATCCATGTATTAGCCTGCAAAAACGGCATTTGCACCATCCATGGCGGTCATGGCAAGGAGCATTCTTTTATAGAGAGTGTTCAGGACGAACGGTCAGGATTTTGCTCTCGGCAATCGCTCC
>JAPYOO010000047.1:0-15129 GCA_029938135.1 Bermanella sp.
ACCCAAAAGACCCTGAAACGTTTATTGGCCCAATGATCAGTGAAAACGAAGCGACTCGTTTAGATAACTGGATTCAAGAAGCGGTTAAATCGGGTGCCGATTTATTATGTGGCGGTGGTCGTGATGGCGCCATGTTACAGGCGACTTTATTAGAAAATGTGGCCGCCGGACAAAACGTACGTGATGAAGAAGCTTTTGGTCCTGTGGCTATGTTAGATTCATTCAGTGACTTTGAAGCGGTACTTGAAGATATCAATAAAAGTAAATTTGGTTTACAAGCCGGTATTTTCACACGCGATCTATACCGAGCGCAAAAAGCCTGGGATACATTAGAAGTAGGTGGTGTGATTATTGGAGACGTGCCTTCTTGGCGTGTAGACCACATGCCTTATGGCGGCGTTAAAGATTCGGGGCTTGGTCGCGAAGGCATTAAGTACGCCATCGAAGACATGACCGAATTACGTTTAATGGTGGTTCGCACCACAGACAAGGACGCATAAAAACCTACTAGCGCGCTATTGCGACGTAACGTTTTTATTTACTATTTAATAAGGATGAAGCATGGCCTATTTTCAGCATAACAATGTTAATTTTCATTATCAGGAAATAGGCTCGGGTGAAGCCATTATTGCCTTGCATGGTTTAAGTCAGCACAGCGCTTACTGGATGGATACAGGTGTCGCCAAAGAGCTTGCAAAAACTCATAGGGTGATTGCATTAGACCTGCGAGCTCATGGTCTCACCACCATTGAAGGGCCTGATAAAGGGTACGATATCCAAACGATGCAAGCCGATATTACTGCCTTTGCTGATCATTTGGGTTTAGATAAATTTCATCTACTAGGGCACAGCACCGGCGGCATGATTAGTGTGCGTTACGCTATGCAACATTCCGAACGTCTAGTATCTTTATTGCTTACTAACTGTGGATCAAACACTAATTTTAGCAATAAAGACCCTGTCACCAATGCCGCGGCCATGGAGTTTTTGGCTGCGGGCTTTGAGAATTTTTCTTGGTCGCAAATAGTCGCGGCTTTAAACATAAACTCTGGTCCTTTGTTTGCAGGCGTGGCCGCTGCACCCAACAAAGATGAGTTATTTTCTAAAGCGTTGCAGTTAATGTCAGCGGGCAATGGAAAAAGCATTGCGATGTTTGTGCGCAGTTTTTATGACGACCCCGATCCGTACATTTCAGGATTAGAATCTATTCAATGCCCCACCCTTATTATCAGTGCTGAATTAGATTGGTACTTCGCCGAAGCAAGCAAACTGATGGCGCAACACATTCCCAACAATCAACACATTGAAGGTAAATCCATGGGCCACATGTCTGCCCTTGAAGCACCCCAATGGTTAAGCCAGACCCTTATAAAATTTTTAAATCAACTAAAATAACCTTAAATTTAACTAATATAGCGGCGTGCTAGGCGCCTTTACACACATTGGAAATAATTATGACACCTGTAGTTAATTATGAAGTTCAAGGCGAAGTAGCCATTATTACGCTAAATTCTCCGCCGGTAAATGGTTTAGGGTTTAAGCTTCGTGCCGGCATTATGAACAGCTATGAAAATGCAATCAACGATGCAGCCGTGAAAGCCATTGTAATTACCTCGGCCCAAAAACTGTTTTGTGGTGGTGCCGACATCAGTGAATTTGGCACAGAGAAAATGAACATGGAGCCAGTTCTACCCACTATGCTACCGGTGCTAGAAGAATCCCCAAAACCCATTATCGCGGCCATTAACGGTTTTGCGTTAGGCGGCGGACTAGAGCTGTGTCTAGCCTGTGACTATCGCATTGCCCTGCCCCACGCTTCCCTAGGTTTACCAGAAGTTAAATTAGGTATCTTACCTGGTGCAGGCGGCACTCAGCGATTACCAAGGCTCATAGGGCCGCAAAAAGCACTGGAGATGATTGTATCGGGCAATCCTATTAATGCCCAAACCGCGTTGGACCTAGGGTTAATTGACCATATATTTAAAACCGATGACTTCCTCACCACCGCCATCGAATATGCCAATCAACTCATTGAAAGCAAAGCGCCAGTAAAAAGTTGTGCCGATTTATCGGTCGACATTAAAGACTTACCTAACAATTTTTTTACAGACTTTCGCACATCCATAGCCCGTCGCACTAAAGGCTTCTTTGCTCCCGAACGCTGCATACAAGCGGTAGAGGCATCCATTGAATTACCTTTAGCGGCCGGCCTAAAAAAGGAAATCGAGTTATTTCAAGAGTGTGCCGTCACCCCGCAAGCGCGCGCCCAACAACATCTGTTTTTTGCCGAACGCGCCGCTGGCCGTATTCCAGGCCTTGATCCTAAAATGCCACTGCGCGATATTAAATCGGTGGGGATTATTGGCGCCGGGACGATGGGTGGCGGTATTGCTATGAATTTTGCCAACGCCGGCATTGAAGTTAAATTACTGGAAATAAAAGGTGATGCATTAGAGCGTGGTTTAAAAGCCATTCGCAACAATTATGAAATCAGTGCAAAACGCGGAAAGCTTACGTCCGAAAAAATGGAAAAAAGCATTGGCCTAATTAACGGTACACTTTCCTACGACGACCTAAGCGATGTGGACTTAGTCATTGAAGCGGTGTTTGAAAATATCGAAATCAAAAAAAGTGTTTTCCAGCAACTAGACAAAGTGTGTAAGCCTGGGGCTATTCTTGCCACCAACACTTCTTATCTGGATGTAGATGCCATCGCCGCTGTTACTAAGCGCCCACAGGATGTCATTGGTTTACATTTCTTTAGCCCAGCTAACGTCATGAAGCTTTTAGAAATTGTACGTGCCACCCACACCGCCAACGATGTATTGCTGACCGTATTAAAAACCGCGCAACGTATTAAAAAGACCCCAGTGGTATCAGGTATTTGCTGGGGTTTCATTGGTAACCGCATGTTTGAACCATACGGCCGTGAAGCCACTCGCTTGGTATTAGAAGGTGCAACACCCGCACAAGTGGATAAAGCTCTTACCGATTTTGGCTGCGCCATGGGATTTTTGTCTGTGATTGATATGGCCGGTATAGACGTGGGCTTCATGGCCCGTGAGGGCATTCGTGAGCGCCTAAACCATGACCCAAGCTATCAGGTATTGTGTGACCGCCTTAATAACCTAGGGCGCTTTGGTCAAAAGACTGGCCGTGGTTTTTATATTTATGAAGGTCGTGACCGTCTGGAAGACCCAGAGGTTATTGAGCTAAGTAAAACAACGGCAAAAGAGCTAAACATTAGCCAACGCAACATCAGCGATGAAGAAATAGTCGAGCGTACTATTTACGCTATGGTGAATGAAGGGGCACGTATTCTAGAAGAAGGGGTCTCTTACCGCTCTAGCGACATCGACTTGGTATTCACCAACGGTTATGGTTTTCCTGCCTTCCGCGGTGGCCCCATGCAATACGCCGATGAAGTGGGTTTAGATGTGGTATTGGCCGGCATGAAAAAATACCAAAGTGAATTAGGAGAACATGGTAAAAACTGGTTTGAGCCTGCGCCTTTATTAGAAAAACTAGCGGCACAAGGTAAGTCTTTTAAAGATTACCAGGCTTAAAAATTTTCACCCTGCCTATTTAGCAGTGAGTCCAATCTGCACAAGGTCGCCGTTCATACATCCATGTAGGCTTGATTCGGCGTCCTTGCCTCAAACACCTTGACCGGACTGGCCCCACTGCCAAATTAAAGTATCAAATCTGCTAATCCGCTATCTATCAAGACGATGACGGTCACTAAACTTAGCCGGAAATAGCGGTGATGCTGCTTGAGGCTTTTGAAAAAGGGATTTTTCAAGTGAGCTCCCATGGATGGGTTTACAGCGACCTCAAACAGCATTACTGATATTTTCAGCTGGCAGGCACTATAAAGACCTTAGTTCGAATACCGATAACTAACCTATCGTTTCAATGTTAAGCACTCACGCGACGCAACAATTCAATTGAAGCCTCAACCTCAACTTTCCTAATAGCCACACTTTCAATATTACAGCCCACTGGAATGCCTTTCTCTTGCGCAAACCGCTTAAGCTCTAAATAGTTTTGTTCGGACACATCCACAGATTTTTGTAAAATATCCTTAGAGTGCAATAACTCATTCTCTAACCACTTAGGAATACTAATGCCCAACCATTTCATGAACTCTAGGGTTTTTTGTGAGCCACATGGGGTTAGCGTAAACAATATGGGCACCAACGGAATATTATTTTCCAAACCGTAATAATAATAGTCAGACAAAAAATTCTTTGATGCGTTTACGTCGTAGACCCCTTGTGAGATAAAAAAATCACAACCCTGAGCTATTTTATTAAAGACCCGAATATGCTCATCGCCTTTAGCCTGATGACGCTCTGAAATAGTCACCCCGCCCAACAATAGTGAGTTGTTTTGAGTCTTTTTAAGCGCGTAAGCGTCCTCAATAGATAATGACACAGCCTGATCTTTAGAGGCTGCCCCCACAAATACCGCTAAATTGTCCTGCGGGCTGGCGTCGTTTAAAAACTGTTTAAGCTCGGACTTACTGTATTTACCCACTGCGCGATAAATAATTTTAGGCACATTCAAGGCCGCTAAATATTCTTCGCTGTAAGCGAATGCATCTAATGTTTCAATAAAAGGGAAAGGGCGTTTTACCTGAGTGCGAGACTTTTCATCTTGAATGTCATACAACACTAAACCATCTATATTAAGGCCCTTTAAGCGCTCTACCTGTAACGCCGATATTTCTTCAATGCGCGCTTGCTCAGTATCTTTTTTAGGCGGGGTAATGCCATACAGCACGATGCCACTTTCTTTATTTTTTATCTTATCAACCAGCATCTCTTTGTCTCTTTGCCATATTTTACGCGGGCTTGCTGGGCCTTATTTATAAATCTAAGAACCGCCAGCGGAATTGAGGACATTTTCGCCTAATTACCCTCATTGCGATAGGACTTATTCAGGCACGCATAAGCTATCAAGGCATTACTGCTAAGTTAATAGGACTGGATCTAGATAGGAGAAAACGAATAGGATGTCGAAAAATACGAAGATGCCACGCCAACATGCAATGCTGACACGGCTAAAACAGAGCTTAGGCTTGCTCTGTTTGCTTTTGAAGCTCGGCTACTTGAGTTTCAAACTGGCTTAACATGCCATTTACCTTGCTTTCCCAGTTCACTTTTTGATCAGCTAGACTGGAATTTTTCACTTTAAGGCCTTCTACTTCTTGCTTAAGCTCATCATTTTCCATGTTTAGAAGCTCAATAGTCTCTAAAGCAAGGATGATTTTGGCTTCAAGTTTGTCTAATAAATCCATAAAAATCTCAAATATGTCGATGGTAAAAAAACATTGGATAATAAGCGCCAAACGGTCTTTAAACAAGGGGATTTTTCAGGAAATAACAACGGCTTACCGCGGTGTAAGCCCTAGCCTGCCTGAACTAGTCAACTTCCGCTACGCTGGGAGTGTCTATCATTGCCATAGCGATGAGTTTCTTGCCTAATGCCAGGGCTTCTTGAGTATCCATGGCATAAAAGTGCTCATTTCTACCACTGCCCAAACGGCCGGCTGGAATCACTATTTTAATGGCGGGTACCGTGCTTTCGTCATTATCAAAAGCAATAAAAGACTCTAAATGTGCTGAATTCATACTGGCTACTACAAATTATTATTATTGGGTTTAGACTGGCGCTATTATCCTTATTTTGAGCCGGTACGCCAGTACGATTAATGAATGAATTCACCTGTACAGTGCCCACCCCCACCCTCCCCACTTATAGCCTAACTACGTCACGAAACAGCCTCCCCAAAAAACGGCCTCTAAAACCATCCATTTACGCATCAATACCCTCCAATCCTAAAACCGCACACATCATCACCAACAAATATAATTTTAAAGAGATATACGCTTTTCACCCCCAATAAACTAATGATAAAGAATGAGTTTTTGTCATTTAAAACTTACATTTAAAAATATAAAAAATATTACTTCGAAAAAAAATTTTAATTCAGTACTTAATCATAAATTTTATTATTCAAAGCCTTACAGACCGTAGACAAGGCTCGGGAGGATCATTAGGCTTCTAACGTTCTGTATAACAAAAACCAAAAAAAGTGAGAGTGCCCTCGTGAATTTAATATTTAACATCCCTAAAAGGTTGTTACAGATAATTGCCGATCATAAGAAACTAATTTTCTTTCTGTTTGTTGGATTTATCTTGTTATCACTGACAACACTTATCATCGGAAAGACCGTTCAAAATTGGGACGATGATCCTGATCGCGGCGCCATTGCACATAAAAATGGTGAGTTTGGTGAAAGCTATTCAACGCCCGTATATCTTGATCAGGGTTGGAGTGAGTCGGACAGTTTATGGTTTTATAACATTACGCAGGGTTCAGGGTTAATTCCTTACGATTTTTATTTAAACCTTGAGCATATTGACTCAAACGAACTTATGCGCTCCACAGCGTCTATTGACAAGTATCGGTATCTGCCACAAAAACCCACCTTTTCTAATCCCGACGGCTTAGCGGTAGGTTTTGCCAAAGAATCTTATCAAGGTAAAGACTACATGGGATATACCTGTGCAGCTTGCCATACCTCACAAGTAAATTATAAAGGCCAAGCCATACGAATAGATGGCGGACCATCCATGGCGAACATGGTGGGCTACTTACACGCGATGGAAAAAGGCCTTAAACAAACCATAAGCGATAAAGATAAAAACAAACGTTTTGTTGATGCGGTGTTAGCCCTTAACAATGACTACGACAACGCTGAAGAGGTAAACGCAGACTTAAAAAAATGGACAGGCACCATTGGTCTATACAATTCAATTAACCACAGCCATATTAAATATGGCTACGCCAGACTAGACGCATTTGGTCGCATCTATAATCGGGTTTTACAATACGTTCCTAATAAAGAACAAGTACACGACATATTAACTCAAACTACTTCGGCTACTGGAACATACATATTGTCTTCAGCTGAAGCAGATTTAGTACTTGAAGGCATTAATGAAACGATTATTGGCAACACCCAATTTGTAACAATAATTGAGCGTTTATTTTCTAAAGAAGCAGGTTACCCAGGCCTATCCCAACGAGAGTTTTTGTTAATTAGAAATTCTTTATTTAACGAACCCAGTGCGCCTGTTAGCTACCCTTTTTTATGGGACATAGCACAATCCGATTATGTGCAGTGGAACGGCATAGCCGACAATTCAGGCCTTGGGCCATTAGGTCGTAACGCTGGCGAAGTGATTGGCGTATTTGGTATTTTAGATTGGACAGCCCAAGAACCAGGCTTTAGCTTGTCATCCATATTAACCAATCAAAATCACAAAAAGAAAAAAGTAGATTTTAAGTCCTCTATTGATTTAACCAATCTTGAGCGCATTGAAAATCATCTTGCCAGCCTAGAGTCCCCTGTTTGGCCTCAAGATATTTTAGGTAGCATTGACCATGATAAAGCACAAAGCGGCCGTAAAATTTATGGCCAGTATTGCCAGGGTTGTCATGAGCTAATAGACCGTTCAGATGCTGATCGTATTGTTATCTCAAAGTTCTCTGCGGTAGAAAACGTTGGCACCGACCCCGCCATGGCAGTACACAGTGTTACCTATAAAGGTAAATCAGGTAACTTCAAACATACCTATCAAAGTACCGATGTTGGCGATGTTATTCTTGAAGAGGAAGCGCCCGTGGCACAGATATTAACATCTGTCACTAAGGGCGTAGTGACCACTCCTGACGCCGACAAATGGTTTGCCCGTCGCTGGGCCGATTGGATCTACACTGTGGGCATGGCTTCATTTAGTAATCCCATAGAAAAAAGCAGTGTCAAAGCGGGTAACTACAACCCCGACACCACTGCTAGCCCTTACAGCTCTTTGGTTTCGTATAAAGCCCGTTCACTTAATGGTATTTGGGCCACCGCGCCTTACCTACATAACGGCTCGGTTCCCACTATATACGACTTACTACTGCCAACTAAGAAGGCAGGAGATCCTGCTAAAGGGAAGTATCGTCCTGAATCATTTGTGGTGGGCAGCCGCGAATTTAATCCAGAAAAAATTGGTTTTGTAAGCTCTGGCTACTCTGGCAGCCCGTTTACGACTCATCGTGAAGGTGACTTTAATACTGGTCACGAATACGCCGCCGGTAATACTGCACAAATCAATGGTGAAACGCTACCTGGCCTTAACGAAAAACAACGCTGGGAATTGGTTGAATTTCTGAAAACTCTTTAATCAAATAGATAAACAATAAAGCCCATTTTAAAATGGGTTTTTTTGTATCTCAACAATGGAAAATGCCATGAATGTTAAAACAACACTGTCCACTGTATTTGCAGGTTTATTATTAAGTGCCTGCAGCCAAGTAGAAGTTGCACCGCTGGGCCAAGAAATCATCCCGGCAGGAGAAGAAAAAATAATCGCCGATATTAGTGATTTACTGACCCATAAACTAAGTGAACAATACAAGGGTGAGAAATTCTTACGCGATACTCACCCTAAAGCCAACGCATGTTTACATGCCACATTTAACGTAGATAAAGATATAGATCCCGCCTACCAACATGGAGTATTTCAACCGGGGGCTTCGCATCCAGTGTGGATGCGTTTATCCAATGCGGTAGAAGAAGTAACCTCAGATTACGACAAAGACTTTCGTGGTTTTGCCATGAAGCTCACCCAAGTAAACGGCGAGCGTGTCAGTATGTCGGCTTTACCACGGGTAAATGGCGAACGTCAATTACTGCCAAGCGGTGATGAAAAACATACTCAAGATTTTCTATTTTTAGGGCACGACGCATTTTTTGCCGCGAACCCACAAGATTTCTTTGAATTTTTTAGTGACTCATTCTTCAAATTTGCTCTTACCCACCCTAAAGGCGTTTACAATATTATTGACGGTGAGCAACGTGTGGTAAACCCATTAAACATTAAATGGAACAGTGTTACCGGTTACGCTTTAGGTGATGCTAACGCCGACGGTGTATACCCTCAAGTGGTGCGATATGCCATGCAAAGTTGTGCGATCAATACCGGCGAAGCCCCTAATGAAGATAAACCTGATTACTTAAGTGAAAACCTAAGCAAGCAACTTTCAGGGGACGGTAAAGGCTGTTTAGATTTTTACATTCAAAAGCAGGTGAATGCCGAAGCGATGCCAGTTGAAAATGCTTTAGTGGCCTGGGACCAGGAACTATCCCCATTCATTAAGGTTGCTAGAATTAACATCCCCGCCCAGGTATTTACTTCTCAAGAACAAAAAGATTTTTGTGAGAATATTTCTTTTAACCCTTGGCACGGCTTAGTGAAACACAAACCATTGGGCGGCATTAACCGCGCACGCCGTGAAGTCATGAAGGACATATCTGACGAGCGCCTGATGCAAAATGGTGTAACTCGTTTTGAACCCACTGGCCTTGAGCGCTTTTAATCCATTAAAATTATTTTGCATTAAATTCAATAAACCTTACCTAGGCACTCACATTAACGAGTGCCTAATTCGAATTTAGGGATAATATGAAAAACTATATAACAGCCATGGCATTGTCATGCTTATTGTTACAAGGGTGCGGCAATAACCCACTAGAGGCACCTGAGGCACCCGCAGTCGTAAACCAAGTCCCCGCAAACTGGTCCCAAGATCAGCTACAACGTCAAACCAAAAAAGACCAGTACCTCAACAAACATCAAGAAGCCTACGACTGGTTTAGTCGCTATGCGTTCAGTGAAATAGATGGTGTACCATTAATCTTATTAAAATTATTGCCCGTCATTGCGCCCGAATACTGGGGGGGAAAAGATAATTTTCTTAAAGTGGTCGGTTTAAACAATGACCCCGCAACTCCAGGCTACCCTTTAGCCATTGGCATAGGCATTAGCACTATGGCCCGTGATGACAAACTGGGTAATATCGATTACACCTCATTTACCTGTGCAGCTTGTCATATTGGCCGAGTACGCACCGACAATGGAGAGTTAAAACTCATAGAGGGTGGTGTCAATGCAGAATTTAATATTGTGCAATATCGTGTAAAGGTTTATCAGACTTTAAAAAAGGTATTTAAAGACGAAACCAATGCGACCACCAAAAATGAGTTATTAGTAGCGGCGTTCATGGACGCCTTGAAAACCATTGAAAATGTAGATCCTCAATACTTCTATGAAAACTATAAATCAGATTTAGTGGATTTTTCCGGTAGTTACGAGCAACAACAAATAGCGCTGTTTAAAACAGATGCTGCCAACACTATTACCAAATTCACAACCTCTGCTGAAAACGAATACCTAAGCTACGCTGCACTGCTTAACAAAAACTATAGCGGATTTCAAAAACAATCTTTAAAAGGTTTTGCCGGCATGGCTGACGCTACCGGTATTAGCACCACTAGCGCCTACAGTGGCTTGCAAGATAGCTTCTTTGGCCGCCTATTTTCCTCTTATATTTTACCACCCGCCCCAGGCCTTACTGATTTCATGTCGGTATGGGAACAAAACAAACGAAAGGCCAGTTGGGATACCGAGCATAAGTCACTGATTAATGGCGGTGGTCAATGGAATGGCAACATTCCTATCCCGATGTATCGTAATTTAGCGGCGCAATTAACCCTTGGTTTGGAAGGTAACGATATTCGCGTCTCCGCATTTGGGGTGGAATTATTAGATGGTCTGCCAGCTACTGTGTACCCTTTTGATGTAGATGTGACACTTGCTCAACAAGGCCAAAAGTTATTCTCTGACAATTGCGCACAATGCCATCAACCTCATAACGGTAAAATTTATGACAACTTAGGCACTAACCCCGATCGCAGTTTTGTAGTGAACTGGATCATTCGTAAAGGCGGCATAGAGGGATTTTACAAGCAGTGCTCCCCCGATACTGAAGTGGACATGTACGGTGAAATGCAAAAGCCTTGTGCTGAATTTGATGGCGTTTCACTAAAAGGTAAAAAAGATTTAATTATGTCGCCTGATGATCAGCATCACGGCTATAGCGCCCGTCCGCTATCCGGTATTTGGGCACAGGCGCCGTTTTTACACAATGGTTCGGTACCTACGCTTTACCACCTTTTAATGCCTCAAGAGCGACCACAAAGCTTTATTAAGAGTCGTCTAGATTACGACAGCCAGTTACTAGGATTTGCATGGGACAAACAACAATCTTTCACCGAAGGATACTTGTTTGATACCACCAGTTTTCCAACCTTTAGTAATCACGGCCATGATAAAGACATAAAAGAAGGTGACAAAGTATTCAAGCTTAATTGGTCCGACGACAAACCCGGTGCCATGGCATTAATTGAGTATTTAAAAACCCTGTAGTATTTTCCCCGACAAACTTGATGAGCATGAGGTTTTAATGCTCATCAAGCTCCCCTCGCACTCTTTTCACCTATACCCATCTCAGAGTTAACTTGTATCCCGCCGCCTTTATTAAATTAAAATGGTGTCATCTTGTTTTCAACTTGCCAACTTATAATAAACAATACCCATTGGGGTTATAACACATGAATGTTTCTACTCACGTAAATTAATATTTCTCTTTTGCAGCTTTCCCCAGCTATAGATATTGTCGAACATAGAATTTCCGACAAAGAAAGAGTACGCCATGAGCACAATAAAAGTCGCCGCCACCCAAATGGCTTGTAGCTGGGATATAGATGCCAACATTGCCCAAGCCCATGCTTTAGTCAGAACGGCTGCCAAGCAAGGTGCACAAATCATTTTGCTACAAGAGTTATTTGAAACGCCTTATTTCTGTCAAGACATCAACGACAAATTTAAAGAACTCGCCAGGCCCTTGCAAAACAATCCATTAATTCAGGGGTTTCAAAAACTGGCCATTGAACTTGAAGTGGTACTGCCCATTTCCTATTACGAAAAAGCTGATAACGGATTATTTAACTCCATCGCCATTATTGATGCCGATGGCAGCATTAAAAACCATTACCGTAAAACCCATATTCCTGAGTTTCCGGGTTACCATGAAAATGAATACTTTGATGCCGGCGACAGCGGCTTTCAAGTCACCCAAACTCGTTACGCAAAAATTGGCGTGGGGATTTGCTGGGACCAGTGGTTTCCTGAAGCAGCGCGCGCCATGGCCCTAATGGGCGCTGAATTATTACTGTACCCCACCGCCATTGGAACAGAGCCCTCACAAAACGATCACGACAGTCGCGACCATTGGCAGCGAGTTATGCAGGGGCATTCGGGGGCCAACCTCGTGCCGGTTATTGCTTCCAATCGAGTAGGCTGTGAAGACGGCAATACCACTAGCATGACGTTTTACGGCTCGTCTTTTATTAGTGATTGCCTGGGTAAAAAAATAGCAGAAGCTGATCGTAACAATAGCAGCGTGATTGTTGCCGATATAGACTTAACCCAGAGTGCTATCGCACGCCAAGATTGGGGCGTATTTCAAACTAGACAGCCCAAGGCTTACAACCTATTAACCCAAGAACTGCCTAAACCTGCTTATTCTGATCAGGTTTAAAACACGTAAAATATATTTATAAAAGCAGGAAGCTAAAACCCCTTTAGTTTCCTGTGCGCTGCTCATTAAATTCTTCCACTTCCTTTAGCAACCATTCTTTCGCTTTCGCCACCGCGGGTCGAAGGGGCTGATTACTGCTGTGAACCAAATAATAAGCATCATTGGTCACAATTGTTTCTTTAAACGGCTGTATTAATTGCCCACTTGTTAATAAGTCTTTAGCGAAAATTAAACTGCCTAACGCGACTCCCTGACCATACGTGGCACTTTCTAATAACAGGCCAGAGTCAGAAAACACGGCCCCCTCAATGGCGTCAACGTCTTCTAGACCCACGGCATTAAACCAACTTAACCAATCGTCAGAGCGCTCATCATGTAAAAGCGCGACCTTTAACAAGGCTTTATGGGTCTTTGGGATCTTACCCATGGCAAACCGTGTCGGGGATACCAGTGGAGTTAACTCATCATGAAAGAGTTTAGTGGCTTCCATCCCCTGCCATTGCCCATCTCCAAACCAAATAGCCAAGTCCACCTCCTGACTTTCCAGTTCGTATAAATCATCGGTGGTAAACAACCAAGGCTGAATATCTGGAAACCAGCTTTGCAACTTAGTGTATCTAGGCACCAGCCATTTACTGGCAAACGCCATGGTTGCCCCCCACACCACGGAGCCGGGGCGATAATAAAAGCTTAAACGGCGCCGCCCCTTGGCCAGCGTCGTTAATGCTTGGGTTGCGCTTTCTAAGAAGTCGGCCCCCGCCACCGTGAGTTCTACAGAGCGACCCACCCGATTAAACAGGTCTAGCTGAAAAAAGGCCTCTAGGGCGCGTATTTGGTGGGATACCGCTGATTGAGTGATGTTCAACTCTTCTGCGGCCAACGAAAAGCTCTTTAAGCGGGCTGCCGCTTCAAACCCTTCAAGGGAAGTAAGCGGGGGTAAACGGCCAAAACGTCTGGGCATATCAAACTCCTAAAAATGGCTATTCATTAAAAATACTTATACTTGGCAACAGTTTTAATCGTTTGTTACCCAGGCATGTATGAGGATACCCTTTGCATATAAAGATTTTGCCTATAAGTCTAATTTAAGTCACTAAAAGATCAATGAAATTAATTCATGTATAACAATTGTTAACATCGAATTACACCGGGAGTAAAACATGTCAAACACACTTAATAAAAGCGATGCCCGTGCTCAAGGTTTTAGAATGCCTGCTGAATGGGTAGAGCATGAACGTACGTGGATGATGTGGCCTACACGAAAAGACTTTTGGCCTGATATGGCGCTGACCAAAAAAAGCTTTGTATTGGTGGCCCAATCTATTCGCAGATTTGAACCCGTCACCGTCGCAGTAAGTCCCGACGATGAAACTGAAGCCCGCGCAGCTTTAGGCGACAACATTGAATTACTGGTGACCCAAATTGATGATTCATGGTGCCGTGATGCCGGCCCTAATTTCTTGTTAAACAAGAAAGGGGAACTTGGCGGTTCGGCTTTTCAGTTTAATGCTTGGGGCGAAAACTACTTTCCCTACGAAAACGATAACCGCGTAGGGCAAACCATTTTAGAATCTACCGGTGCCACCACATTTGTATCTGAATTAGTCGCCGAAGGTGGTGGTGTTTTAGTGGATGGTGAAGGCACCATTATTACTACCGAATCGTGTTTTTTACACACTAACCGTAATCCAGGCTGGACTAAGGGCGAAGTGGAAGCTGAACTGTGCCGCACCTTAGGTGGCGATAAAGTAATTTGGTTACCGGGCAACGATGCCGAAGTGGAAACCAATGGCCACGTTGACGGCATTGGCCAATACATCCGTCCAGGTGTGGTATTAATGGAAACCACTTTTGATGTGGAACACCCATGGTATGAAGACTTTAAAATCAACATAGAAGCGCTACAAGGGCAAACTGATGCTAAGGGTCGCACAATAGACATCGTGCTTGTTGAAGACGCCCACGGCTGTAAGATTACGGGTGAGCGTTACTGCGCATCGTACCTTAACTCTTACATAGTGAACGGCGCGATCATCATGCCTAAATATGGTGTACCTGCCGATACACGTGCCCAAGCGGTTTACCGTCGCCTGTTCCCGGGTCGTGAAATTGTGGCCATTGATATTGATGGTATTGCTATGGGTGGCGGTGGCATTCACTGTATTACCCAGCAACAGCCTAAAGCCGGTAAAGCTATTTAAGGCCTAGCTATTTTTAGCGATGCCAGCATGTTAATCGCTGGCATATAGAGAGTTCGAAATTTTATCCACCTCTGTAAAAGTATCACAAACAGTAAACCGTCAGATATACACTCACAGTGTATATTTCACTACCCCTCTAACTCTGTTATAAAGTCATCCTTCCTAAAGGTCATGTAAATGGATTTTAAAATACGCCTTGGCACACGCTCATTTAACCTACTGTGCAAAGGGCATTATTCTCAAGACATCATTGATCATTGGGTTAACTCTACCCGCGGCTATTTTTCACATGGCGATACGGCGCTAAAAATCCCTGCCATTAACATGTGTTTGCCCGTATAAATTTAAGAGACATAACAACATGAAAGATGAACAACACATGGAAGTTAATATGAATAACACTCAAGACTACACACAAGCAACGTT
>JAPYOO010000047.1:15229-23036 GCA_029938135.1 Bermanella sp.
CCCGCATTTTTACCATGTGAATACATCAAGGGAAATCATGAAAAAACTCATTACCATAACCACCGCTTTATTGCTCACACTGGGTGCTATGCAAGCCCGTGCCGAAGCCATTAGCCAAAACGCAGCATTTGTTACTAATTATGTTTGGCGTGGATTGACACAAACCGATAATAGCGCCGCCTTGCAAGCCGGTGCTGATTACAAAAACAAAAACGCCTATGCCAGTGTTTGGGTATCTAATGTCGAAGATGGCCAAGGGGCCGAAGGTGCGCCTTTAGAGATGGACGTATCGTTTGGTTACAACAATAAATTCAAGAAGTTTAACCTAGACATGCGGGTTACCACTTATAACTACTTACATGAT
The DNA here is from genome assembly GCA_029938135.1 of Bermanella sp. Taxonomy (GTDB): domain Bacteria; phylum Pseudomonadota; class Gammaproteobacteria; order Pseudomonadales; family Oceanobacteraceae; genus Bermanella. The sequence goes on from JAPYOO010000047.1 coordinate 15,594, forward strand.
AATACCCCCGACCTTACCGAGTTTCGTGTTGCCACTACCCCTATGAAAGGCTTAGAAGTAGCCCTTAATCGCGAGATAAAGAAAAAGTATTGGTACCCAGAAGTGACCTATGAAAAATTCTTACAAAACCGTTTGTACTTAGATTTATCCGCGGGTTTTTGGAGTTTTGACGGTGGTGAAAATGCCCTAAGTTTCCGCGCTGAACTGGCCCGCGACTTTCCGGAGTTTCACCATATAGATTTGTTTGCAGCTGTCACCTATATTAGCGATAAGACAGTAATTGCCAATGACAACAATTCAGATGCTGATTCGTTGCTTTTACTTGGTATTCGTAAACGATTTTAAGCTCCAGCTAAATTAACGAATATAAATAAAGGCTACCTAGAGTAGCCTTTTTTATGTGCGCTTGTTACGTACATTCCTATTGCCCAAAACCCCACCTATAAAATGCCCACACATTGTTCGTAAAGTGGTACGACAAAAAAATTGACATAGTTACAATTATAAAAACAATAATAATAATATACCCGAGACCATGATTAATAAAAAAACACAGTTTTTAGTCATTGATGATGATTATGCCACCCTCGTTTTGGTGAAAGCCGCTTTAACGAAACACGGTTATACCAATATAGATGTTTTTCAAGATTCCCAAGAGGCCAAACTCGCTTCGTCAAAAAAACATTATGATATTTTAGTCTTAGACCTATATATGCCAAATATTGGCGGCTTCACCTTGCTTCAGGAGTTAGGTAACTTAATTAACCCCATCCCCTGCATCATTGTTATGACCGCACATGCCGAAAAAGAACATAAAATTAGGGCGCTTGAACTGGGTGCCAAGGCGGTACTAACCAAACCGTTTGATATTAATTTGTTTGTGCAGGAAGTGGATTTACAGATAGCTCGTCTTAATTAGAAAAAGGCGGGGGCATGGCCCCCGCAAGAGGGGAAACTTACTTCTTAAGATTGGTCCAAACCATCGTATATAAATCCGTTACCGCTTGATCACAAGGCGGTACAAATTCAGGCGCTGGCGAACCCGCTGGAATCACTATCTCACGTGACGTATTTAAATCGCTGCTCATAAATTTGTCCGCGCCCTTAATACCGTTGGCATAATTAGCAAAGTTAGAGGCCATGGCCGCCGCTTGTGGGGTCATCATGTAGTTCATGAACAGTTTGGCATTTTCAAGGTTAGGCGCGCCTTTTAATACTGCGATATTATCCATCCAACCGGCAAAACCTTCTTTTGGATACGCGTAGGATAACGTTGGGCGGTCTTTACGGGCACGCTTAGATGCGCCGTTCCAGCCTTGAGACAAATCAACATCCTTAGACGTTAGCTTTTCAATAATAGAATAATCCATGGTACGCCAATCAGGTTTTGCCTTAACCAATAAATCAAACAACTCTTTCATCTGAGTACGGTTACTGTTGCAACGTTCATGTCCCAAATAGCGCAAACCGGCATTGATGACATCATTCATGTCGTTCAACATGTTGATGCGGCCTTTTAATTCTTTAGGCGCATCAAACATCAACGCCAGCGTATTAATATCGCCTTTATACACGTCGGTATCTACCGTAAAGCTAGTGGTTCCCCACTGGTATGGAATAGAGTAATCGCGACCCTCATCCCAGTATACGTCGACCCATTTGGGGTCTATATTTTTAAAGTTAGACATTTTATTGGGCTGTACTTTTTCAAGCAGCCCTTTATCAATCATAATTTTAATGGTGGCTTCACCTGGCACAACAACATCGTAGCCCGATGCGCCTTGTGACACTTTAGCCAGCATGGTTTCCATTGAATCAAAGTCATCTACATTCACTTTTATGTCGTATTTATCTTCAAATTCTTTGATCATTTCGGGGCTGGTATAATCCCCCCAATTATAAATATTTAAAGTACCGGCGGCCATAACACCCTGAGATAACAAGCCGAATCCGGTTGCAGCAACTAACGATATTATTGTTTTTTTCATAGTTTTACCTTTTTTATTTTTGGGTGTCACCATAAACGTGACACTCGTTTGTACGGATCTTCCTTCCGTTTATTTTTTATTTTTCCCAACTAGGAAAATAATAGTTACAAGAATTACAGAGATAAGCAGAAACACGGTGGCTACCGCATTCACTTCAGGCGTCACCCCACGGCGAATTTGCCCCAGTATAAATAACGGTAACGTGGTTTCGCCTGGGCCCGCTACAAACAGTGAAATCACCACATCGTCAATCGAAACAATAAAGGCCAACATGGCACCACTGACAATGCCCGGCATCAGTAATGGCAAGGTTACGCGCCTAAACGCCTGTAACGGAGACGCATATAAATCAGCAGCGGCATGCTCTAAGTTTAAATTCATGTCCTCTAGTCGGGCCTTAATGGGCATATATGCAAACGGAATACAAAAACAGGTGTGAGCCGCAATTAAATAACCCACACCTGTGATACCCGTTACTTTACGAATAGCCGCAAAAAATATTAAGGTTGCCACGGCCGTTACAATCTCGGGCACCATTAAAGGTTGATTTATAATGGTAATAGCCGAGTTCATTCCTGCGTACGGCTGAGTACGCGTGGTCACTAAGGCCGCCATAGTAGCCATAAGCGTCGCTAATATTGCTGAAATGGTGGCCACCTCTAACGACATTAATGAGGCCGACTGAATCCCTTCGTTGTGCCAAGCCTTTATGTACCAGTCCCAACTGAACTGAGTCCACGTGGTGACCGAGCGGTTTTCGTTAAACGAAAATACCACCAGTACAACAATGGGTGCATACAACACAACCATGCAGAACCACGCTATTTGCGAGAAACCGGGTTGATACTTAAGGTCAACCAGTTTGTCTTTTTTAAAACTGCTCCAGCGACTTAGTGCCTTAATATCAACCATGAGACAAGCCTCCTTTATCACCTGTACGGCGCATATAAACCATCAAAGAAATTAACACCACAGCCATTAAAATAAGCGCTATTGCAGCTCCAAATGGCCAGTTTCTGGCAGCACCAAACTGTGAATATATTAGGTTTCCGATCATCATAGATTTACCACCGCCCAAGACTTCTGGGGTGATATAAGCGCCTAAGCTTGGAATAAAAACTAAAATACAACCCGCAGCAATACCCGGCTTTGCGATTGGAATAATAATGCGCCATAACACTTTTAAACGATTTGCATACAAATCAAATCCCGCCTCAAGCAATCTAAAATCAAACTTTTCCATGCTTGAATAAATGGGTAATACCATGAAGGGTAAAAAAGAATAAATTAGGCCAAGAGACACCGCAAATTCGGTGTATAACAAGGGTATGGCTTGATCAATAATGCCAATATTTTGTAAACCAATATTTATTACCCCTTCATCACGCAAAATTAACAACATGGCGTAGGTGCGAATCAATAGATTGGTCCAAAAAGGAATGGTGATTAAAAACAGGAAAATGTTACGGCGTTCGGGCGGCTGTGTTGCAATAAAGTATGCGGTAGGGAATCCCACCAATACACAACCTAACGTAGCCATAACCGCCAGACTAATAGAACGCCAAAATATTTCTAGATAAGCGGTAGTAAAACTTAAACTGCCATCAAAAATATCGGCTTCAAAAAACAGCTGAACATAGGCATTGGTTGAAAAATTCCATTTCACGCCGCCAAAGGCGCCCGGTTCTAAAAAGGAATAAACCAATACCACTGAAAGCGGCAATACACCGATGATCAATATCGTAATTAAGCTGGGAGCCAACAATAGGCGCCTTACTTTTTGTTGGCGCTGTTCTTGGGTTTGTACACTTGAGGATAGAGTTTGGTTATTAACAGTAAGATCCGTCATGACATTAATCCGTTAATATCTGAAAGCTGTCGGCACTAAAACAAATACTAACAGCGTCATTGATCAAAAAATCTTGTTTACCATTATTATTGCTTTGTTGGCGTACTGTGACGCGCTCGCCATTATCAAACGTCACATCAATATGCGAGCCTGAACCAAAATATATGAGATTTGAAATAACCCCTGTTAAGTGACCAGCCTCGTTTACTTGCCCAATAGACAACTGCTCTGGACGCACCGCGACACTGACTTTTTTGTTAAGGTTTTCGCTTTGCGCCGGCAGACTGGCTTCCACCTCAATGCCGCACGCTAATTTAACCTTGCCGTGAGTTTTATCTTTATCAATTAACTCCCCTTCTAAAATATTAATATCACCAATAAAATCGGCAACAAAACGTCTTGTGGGGTGATTGTATATTTCGTGAGGGGTGCCTACTTGCATAATGTGGCCATCTTGCAAAACGGCAATACGGTCCGACATGGTTAAGGCTTCTTCTTGATCGTGGGTTACAAATATGAAGGTAATGCCGGTTTCATTTTGAAGACGTTTAAGCTCGATTTGCATTTCTTTTCGTAACTTAAAATCCAATGCCGACAACGGCTCATCTAATAACAATACTTTAGGATGTGGTGCTAAGGCCCGTGCCAAGGCTACACGTTGTTGCTGCCCACCCGATAGTTGATCGGTTTTGCGCTGGGCAAGATGTTCCATTTGTACCAATGCCAATACTTCGCTCACTGATCGATTAACCTCCCCCTTTGATTTGCCTAACATCTCAAGTCCAAAAGCAATATTTTGCGCAACCGTCATATGAGGAAATAACGAATACTGCTGAAATACGGTATTAACCGAACGTTTATGAGGTGGCAGCCCTTCTAAGTGCGAACCAAATAACATGATCTCGCCCTTAGTAGGTTGTTCAAATCCGGCGATCAATCTTAACAGGGTCGTTTTGCCGCAACCGGATGGTCCTAGTAAGGTAAAAAATTCGTTATCGTTAATGGTTAACGATACTTCGTCTAATGCCACCATCGCTGAGGCGGTATTTTCGCCATACACTTTAGTGGTATTTTTAATATCAATTGCGGCTGTTATTTTTTTTTCGATTTTGATAGCGGCACTATTTTCTTGCTGATTATCAGTATCGATTTTTATTGCCTGTTCCATTACTTCTGCGCTCCAAGATTTAACTACTTTTCGAGTATCTTTTGAGCACCCAAAACTGTATATAATCCATATGGGGTATGAATCGGGAAATGTATAAAAGTTGGCGCGGGGTATCTAAAGTCATTAATAACGCTGTTTAAAAGCATTATTATTTTTCATCACAAAACGTTAGGAACCCATGCAAAAGAATGGGTGTGCAAAGGCAGGTCACTATTCATGGCAAAAAAAAGCCAACCGGGCGGTTGGCTTTAAATACAAGGTATTACAGACATTACATTAGAATGAAAAATGTTCCGATTCTAATGACATTAGATTATCAGCGCCGCTATTCATAGTAGCTACATATCCACGTGTTTTTGGCAGCATACGTTCAAAAAAGAAACGCGCTGTTTTTATTTTCGCTTGGTAAAAGTCTTTTTCGTCTGTATTGGTTTTCAAGGCTTCATTGGCGGTGACTGCCGCTTGCGCCCAAAAGTAAGCCAGTACCACGTATCCCGAATACATCAAGAAATCCACCGAAGCGGCACCCAGCTCATCGGGGTTTTGCATGGCAGAACCGCCTACCTTCATTACCAGTTCGCCCCATTCTTTATTGTATTTTTCTAATTGGTTAATGAAAGGTGCAATCTCTTGATTGTCTTTATTGGCTTCGCAAAATTGATGCATTTTTTTAGTATATTTACGTAAACGCTCACCCTTAGTCATTAATATTTTACGACCCAATAAATCCAGTGCCTGAATACCTGTGGTGCCTTCGTAAATGCACGCTATGCGTGAGTCTCGTACGTTTTGCTCTACTTCCCACTCTTTAATATAACCGTGACCACCAAAACACTGCAGCGCCAAGTTGGCGGATTCAAATCCGGTCTCGGTTAAAAAGGCTTTGGCGATAGGGGTTAATAAACCTAATTCATCTTCGGTGTCTTTTATTAATGCTTCATCATCACTGCGCTGTAAAACATCCAGTAGCTTGGCGATGTGGTAGTTCAGCATACGCCCACCTTCGGCTAGGGATTTTTGTGTTAACAACATACGACGTACATCTGGGTGCACAATAATAGGATCGGCTGGACCATCAGGGTTTTTAGCACCGGTTAACGAGCGCATTTGTAAACGGTCTTTGGCGTAGGCTAGGGATTTTTGAAAACCCAGTTCAGCATGCACCATTCCCTGCATTGCCACGGCTAAGCGGGCGTTATTCATAAAGGTAAACATGCAGTTTAAGCCTTTGTTTTCGGCCCCTAACAAGTAGCCTTTCGCACTGTCAAAGTTCATCACACACGTGGGGCTACCGTTAATGCCCATTTTGTGTTCGATGGATCCACAGGTCACACCATTGCGCATCCCCACTTCCCCATCTTGATTAGGCGTAAACTTGGGAACAATAAACAACGAAATACCTTTTACACCTGCCGGTGCATTAGGCATGCGCGCCAATACAATGTGCACAATGTTTTCACTTAAATCGTGTTCACCTTGGGTGATGAATATTTTGGTGCCGGTAATATTGTACGAGCCATCACTGTTAGGTTCGGCTTTGGTGCGCAACATGCCTAAATCGGTTCCACAGTGAGGCTCGGTTAAACACATAGTGCCGCCCCAATTGCCCTCTACTATTTTTTTCATGTAAATTTCTTTTTGTGCCTCGGTGCCCCACACATTAATGGTTTCTAAGGTGCCATTATTGGCACCGTTAAACATACTCCAAGCAATATTGGCACTTGAAATCATTTCACCAAACATCACACCAATTGAAAATGGTAAACCCTGGCCGCCATATTTTTGTGCTTGTATCAGTCCAGGCCAACCCGCTTCTTTAAATTGCATAAAGGCTTCTTTAAAACCTGTAGGCGTCGTCACTTCCCCTTCAACCCAAGTGCAACCCTCTTGATCACCTACCTTGTTTAATGGGGCTAACACGTTTGTTGAAAATTTAGCGCCCTCTTCACGAATGGCATCCACTATTTCTATACTGGCATCTTCACAATTGGGCAGGGACGCGTAATGAGCGGGATAATCCAATAGCTCATTCATTACAAATTTCATGTCGCGCTGCGGTGCTTGATAGTCGTTCACGGTAAACCCCTAGTCATAGTGAAGATGTATGCCTCAGCATGGGTATTTTTAAGGGCTAGAACAATGACTTAACACACCAAATGCATAGGCGGCTTATGTCGTATAAGAGGCAAGGCAGGGGATTGATCTATAGATGACACGTGCGCGAGGAAGAGTACATTAAAACGGCAGGGCTCACTGGAAGCCCTCTAACACTGCTATTAAACTAGATCGTCAACAATACCCACCAGCCTTTTTTTAAAGCCTGCTGGTACTTGGGTTACCGCTTTTAGGGTGTAATCAAAAAACAGCATGCTCACCCGCAGGCAAGCCGTCTCCCTCTGTTTGGATTCATTAAAAATACGATAAATAAAATCCATGCT
>JAPYOO010000048.1:0-17120 GCA_029938135.1 Bermanella sp.
TCTAGCGTGGCTGCTTTGTTGGTTTCGGATGAATAGGATTGCACTTCAAACATTATGTGCAAATTATCAGAAACCTTTTTATGGGCAAACGCCATGGCCAACGTGTTTTCTATTTCAGGGATGGCTCCGCTAGCATTTGTACCGCTATCCTGTGTGCCTAGGCCATAACTAACCCCATACGTCATATCATTCATGCCATAGGTGGCTTCAACATAGAATTGACTACCATCCACAGCGGCATCGCCAACTCCACCAAATCCATACAGGCCATCGGCGCCAATGCTTTGGGTAACGGTATAGGCGGCACGTACGCCTATTGCACCGGCGGTAAATTGCCCGCCAATATCAAAAGCCTGAATATCATACTCTTCAACAGCTGCTTCAATTGTTTGAAACATGAACCCCGCCCATACGCTGTGATCCCCCAGTGCAGTGGTGACCTGCCCTTCAAATCTAGGCAGACTTGTTTCTGCAACTGCGGGAGCAGCTCCAGGTGCAACGCTAGGTTCTTCAGGGTTGAAAATACCCACTTTGTAGCTGGTTTTGTCATCAATGTTATTGCTAAAAATAACGCGAGGATTAAAGTTGGCATATACATAACCGGTACCAATATGGCCCCCGGTAGTGCCACTTTGATCCGCTGTTAAAAGCCCTAATCCCTTACCACTGCCTACATCACCAATGGCGTTACTGTTAAAAATACCAAAGCCTTTACCAATATTAAGTTGGCCAAAGTCGCCCTTAATTTGAATATCGGCCACACGACTTACAAATGCACCTGAGTTTTGAACCTGACTACCTTGTAGATGTGAATCCATTCTGAATGTGGCGCTAATGTCCAAGCCACCTTGTTTAGGAGCAAAGCTTGTTATCGCTAAGTGTGCGGGATTAAAGCCCGACATAACACGCATGGCTTGCTCACCGCCATCGGTGTCACTGTAGGTAAAAAATACCGGAAAAGAGCCATGAACTTCATGGTTCCAGTTTTCAGCTAAAGACGAAAAAGATAGAGTGCAAATACAAGATGCTATAATTAAGGTTAGTTTTTTCATAACACAGGCCTCAGTTAATTCCTGCTTTGAGATTAGCTCAAAATGCGAAATGAACCATATAAACGGCTCAATATAATTTAGGGGTATTAACAGAATTTTTTTTGTATTCAAATTAGCTAATATGGCACAGCTGTTTGAATTGCCGATCCTAAATTTAAAGTGACCTATCGATTATAACTAGTGAAGCAGATGTAAACGTTTAGATTGAGTGAGGCTAAACCGAGGGGAGCAAGCTTCATTGAAAAATGGATAAGGGGCTAGGCTCCAATTTAATTAGCCACAAATACCCAGGGCATTCGCAGCTAATGTGTTACTTTCAACGTTAGATAAACTACAAAAGGTTAACCCGCCCCTTCAAAGTCCAACTGACGCCAAGCTTCATACACAATAATGGCAGTGGCATTTGACAGGTTTAAGCTGCGGCTGTCGCCAAACATGGGAATGCGTATTTTCTCATCCTGCTCAAGGCTATCCAGTATCTCGTCGGGCAAACCGCGGGTTTCGGGGCCCATCACTATGGCATCACCTTTTTTAAAGCTCACCTGTGTATGATTTTTAACGCCCTTAGTGGTAAGGGCATAACAGCGTGGCGGCTGTACGGTATCCATGAAGGCTTGCCAGTTTTTATGAATCGTTAAGCGCTCTACTTCATGGTAATCAAGGCCCGCGCGTCTTAGCTTCTTCTCATCCATATCAAAGCCTAAAGGCTCAATGAGGTGCAGTTCAAAGCCCGTATTGGCGCATAATCGAATAATGTTGCCCGTATTAGGGGGGATTTCTGGCTCAAATAATACAACGTGTAACATGGGGCCTAGCTTCCTAAATGTGGTGTGCACAGTGAGACTGCATAATCAGCCATAATTATATCTGAAATCAATCTTTTAAACTGAAAAGCCGTGTTAAGAGCACGAGTATGCCTTTTAACTGACCTGATGAGTTGGCGGAACCCTTAATCCATTACTAACCTTTAAGCAGGAGTGGTTTGGATTAAGGACAATCAACTGAAAAAGTGGTTATTAAACCCCAAGGGGTGGTTCAAGAAAAAAGAGCTTAAGCCTGAAGGTATTGTGGGTTTAGCCTCTACCGAGCATGCAGTAGCCATGAGCTATGGCGTGATGGTGGATGGCGAAATGAAAATTAAGCTGTGTGAATACGTATTATTAGATCCCAGTGATCAAGTTAAACACGTCAAAAGTTGGTTACAGCGCCATAAACTCATCAATGCCGATTGCCACTTTGTCTTAAACGAAGAGCAATACGAACTGCAGTTGCTAGAAACTCCGCAGGTACCAGACAGCGAACTACGTGAAGCGGTGCGCTGGCGTTTAAAAGATTTAATTAGTATGCCCATAGAAGACGTGGCGCTGGATATTTTCCCGTTGCCCGACGACGCCTACCGCGGCCGCATGAAAATGATTTACGCGGTGGCCTGCAAAAAAGAGACAATTGAAGCCAGCTTAAAATTTATTAACGATGTGGGTTTGTCACCCAGTATTATTAATATTCCAGAAATGACCCTGCGCAATATCGCCATGTACATTCCAGATATGGAATTTGGCACGGTGGCGTTATTAAGAATGAGCAAAAGCAGCGGCGCCATGCTGATGTACAGTCATAATGCCTTGTATTTAACCCGCCAAATTGACTTTGGTTACGAAAGCTTTGCGACCCAAGAGGGCGCGTTCACCTTAGACAATGATGTCGTCGTAGAGCGCTTAAGCTTAGATTTACAGCGCTCATTAGATTATTACGAAAGCCAATTAGGAAAAGGTGTTACCAGCAAAATTTTTGTATTGCCCATGGAAGACGAGAGCATTAATTTTGAAGATGAGCTACGCAACAGTTTGCATGCGCCCATTTTACACTTTGATTGCCGCGAGTTTTTACCGCTACAAGAAAGCGCCAATCCTAGTGTGAGTGATCAGGCTTTTTGTTTGCCGGTGATGGGTGCGGTTTTAAGGCGAGAAAATCATGCAGCAAATTAATCTTTACCAAGATGAATTTAAACATATTGATCCACCTTTCAGTGCAAATACAATGGTGCTGCTGGCGTTACTGAGTGTGCTGGTTGGCGCGGTGATCAGTGCACTTTTGGCCTCATTAATGTGGTGGTGGCAGGGAGAGCTGAAAGAAAACAAAAAGCAATGGGGCATTTGGCAGTTTAATCTTCAGCAAGCAAAAATAGAATTTCCCCAGCCACAAGTGGATGCCCGTTTAGCGCGTAATATTGCTGGTTTTAAGGTTGCTATAGACCGTAATAAACAAGTATTGCAATACCTTCATTCACAGCAATTAAACGCCGAGCATCAATCTTTTTCGGTACTTTTACTGGCGCTTACTTGGGTGTCACAAAAAGATTTATGGTTAACCGATATTAAAATTAGCAAAGGTGGCGCCAGTTTATCACTTGAAGGACGGGCATTAAACGCCGAAGCGCTACCCAGTTATTTAAAGAAGCTCTCTGATATTGATGTCTTTGCAGATATGAAATTTAGAGTATTTGAGATGACACGTGAAAATCAAGGCTTACGTTTTGTGGTGAGCTCTGATCGTGAAACCCGCAACATTGATGATGTGTTAGATCTTTTGGGTAGGGATAATTAACGGTGTTAATTAATAGGAGGGAGTTTGAAAGTATCCTGGACTGACATAGAAGAAGCCGTTAATCATATGCAAGTACGCGAGCGGCGTTTGCTATGCATTACTGTGGTGGCAGTGACTGTATTTTTACAGGTGTTAATGCTGTGGCAGCCCATATATGAAAGCGGCCATAAAACGTATCAGGAAAATAGCGCCATAAAAAACCAAATTAAGGCAGCCAAAGACACCATTGTGTTACTAAAAGAACGGGTAAAAGTGGATGTTAATGCCCATCAAAAAAACCAAGTAAGCAATCTTAAACAGCGTTTATCGGACCAGCAGAGCCAAATAGAAAGCTTAACATCTGCATTAATTACCCCTAAAAATATGGGGCAAGTATTCACGGGTCTGTTGCAAGAGACTACATTGAGCATTGAAAAAATAAGTAACGTAGACGCGACGCCGGTAAAGATTGCAGGGCAAAAAGAGGAAACTAACTTACTTTTCCAACATGGCCTATCCTTAGAGTTAAAGGGGCAATATATGAATGCATTAAAGTACCTTGTAAGTCTTGAAGAGCACGATTGGCAGCTGTATTGGGATGAATTGCAGTTTAGTAGCGAACACTATCCGCAAGGCGTACTTAAAATAGATGTACATACCTTAAGTACCAGTGACAGTTTATTAGATTTATAGCGACTATTGGCAGGATACAGCGGTTATGAAGATAAACGTAAAATTGGCTCGAAGTAGCCACGGTTATTGTCTTTGCCTGCTACTGTTAATTTTTTTTGGAACACCGGCATCGGCTTACGATCCTATGGCACCACCTGGCTATGAGCGCGGTGAAATTGACCTTACTAAAGGGGGAGCCAAAGCCCCCCAAAAAGCTAAAGTACGTGATTTTATATTACGCCAAATAGTTATTTACCCAACCAGTAAAAGTGCCGTTATAAATGGGTACGTGGTTCATGAAGGCTCGTATTTAAAAAATGCGTTTGTGAAAAAAATAAGTGAAAACACCGTAGAGCTAGTGGTGTTAGGAAAAAAGAAAGTGTTAACCCTAGAGGCTAAATTGCCAAGGATTCGCCGTTAAGTGAAGTTACTGAAATCAATGCACTGGATGCGTATTGTTGTTTTGCTACTGTTGGGTTCGTGCAGCACACAGCAAGAATATCCGGTGGCCGAAAACGCACTAAAAGATGTGCAATTAAAAGAGACAGAGGTATTGGTGCCCGAATCGGCATACGATGCGTTAACGCCTGAACTTAACTCAAAAATGTTAGCGCCCGAGCGCTTTGATGTGGTAGCGCGCAATAATACACCCAAAGCCTTCTTTTTAGGCTTAGTGGATGGCATGGGCATCAATATGCTAGTGCATCCGGATGTGAAAGGACGTATTAGTTTAAATTTAAAAAGTGTCACCCTAGAAGAAACCCTAAAAGCGGTACGTGACATTTACGGATATCAATACCAGCATACTAGCTACGGTTATCGTATTCTTCCCAAAACACTGCAAAACAAAGTATTTCAGTTAAATTACCTCAATGTAACGCGTCAAGGAACCTCCGGCATGTCGGTGTCGGGCGGCAGTGTTTTAGCCAGCTCAAGCAGTGACGAAAACAGTAGCAGTGATAGCACGGGTAGCACCACAGCCAGTAAAATAGAAACTAAAGCGGTCACCGACTTTTGGTCTAACCTACAACAAACCGTTAAAATGATCATAGGCACCGGCAAAGATCGTCGAGTGATTGTAGATGCTATGGCCGGCTTAATTATGGTGCGTGCCTTTCCAAATGAATTGGCATCGGTAGAAGACTTTTTAGAACGGGCCGAATTAAGTCTGCAAAAACAAGTAATTATAGAAGCTAAAATATTAGAGGTGAGTCTTAATGATGGTTTTCAAGCGGGCATTCAATGGGACTCGTTTGGTCAGGGCGTAGGGGGAAGTTTTGCTGCTAGCGACAACGATGTTTCGGGCCAATTAACCGCGGCCAACATTATTAATCCAGATAACTTAGCCGGTATATTTTCACTTAATATTAATACCAGTGATTTCACCGGTGTAATACAAATGTTGCAACGACAGGGTGAGGTACAGGTATTGTCTAGCCCTAGAATATCCACCGTTAACAATCAAAAGGCAGTGATAAAAGTAGGCACGGATGAATTTTTTGTGACCGAAGTGACCAACAATATTACGACCACCAATGACAGTACCACCAGTATTCCAGAATTTGGATTAACCTCATTTTTTTCTGGTATTGCCTTGGATGTCACCCCTCAAATTGGCGACAATAACGAAGTGATATTGCATGTTCACCCCAGTGTAACCGAGGTAGAAGAGCGTACAAAAATAATTTCATTAGGTGATGATACCTATAATTTACCGGTGGCGTTTAGCAGTATTCGTGAAACCGATAGCATCATAAGGGCGGCATCTGGTCAGGTTGTGGTAATAGGCGGTTTGTTGCAAAGTAAAAAATCAAAGACCCAAGCCAATGTCCCTTGGTTATCGCGTATTCCCATATTGGGATTTTTATTCAAACAAACTAATGAAAGTGTTGTTAAAAGTGAATTGGTTATTTTATTGCAGCCAACGGTAATAGAGCCAAAGACATGGAATAACGAATTACAAAAAATTAAAGATAATTTCCCGCATTGGCAGGATAAAGGAGATCAAGGTGAAGGATAACCGAAATGGCATGAGGCAAGTCATTGCTGAATTTAGATCCTTTTTCGGCATTACCGATATGCCGTTTTCATTGGTGCCCAATACGCAGTACTTTGTCTCATTACCTGATCACCGAGAATGCTTTAGCATGTTGTTGTTTGCCATTGCATCGGGTGATGGCTTTATTAAAGTGACGGGCGAAGTGGGAACCGGTAAAACGTTGTTATGTCGGCGGCTACTCAATAGTTTAGATGAACAAGAATTTTATACAGCCTATTTACCCAATCCAAGGCTATCCCCCATTGAGCTAAAACGTGCCCTGGCCAAAGAATTACAGGTCACCAAGCACGACACGATTAAAGACCAAAATTTACTGGATGAAATAAACAAAGGGCTGATATTTTTAGCGCAGCAAAATAAAAAAGTCATTTTAGTCATAGATGAAGCGCAAGCACTGCCAGAAGAAAGCCTAGAAGAACTAAGATTGCTGACAAATTTAGAAACTGAAACTCATAAATTGATGCAAATAATTTTGTTTGGTCAACCAGAATTAGACGAAACCCTTGCCAAGCATCACTTTCGTCAATTACGCCAACGCATCACATTTAGCCACACATTAGATCGCTTAAATAAATTAGGAATTCGCCAATACGTGCATCATCGTATGGTGGTGGCTGGATATAACGGCGAGCCGGTATTTGATAATGCCTCAATTAATCTATTACACAAGGCCACTAAGGGCACCCCAAGGCTTATTAATATTGTGTGTGCTAAAGCCTTGCTTATTGCGTTTAGTAAGGGGCAGCAAAAAGTAAAAAAAGCCATGGTAAAAACGGCTCTTTGTGATACCGAAGGCGTGAACTATACGCGTAACTGGCTGATGGGGTGATGGAAATGATCTACCATATTTTTGCGTTTTTCAGTTTAAGGTACTTCAATTCCCCAAGTATTGTGGAGTGCTGTCATGAGTGTGGTTAACGATGTATTGAAGAATCTTGATCAGCGTCATGCTCAAGAACAAATGCGTGACTCAGTGGCGTATACCTTCACTCAAGATTCCCCTAGATCTTATTGGTTGTTGGGTTCTCTTTTGGCTGCTCTGTGCTTGTGTGCGGGTTTCGCGCTAAATGTTTGGTATCAAGTAAATAAAAACAAATTATCCATAGATTTACCAACGAATTTGTTTGTATTGGATGAACAGTTAGAGCCGGTATTACCCATAAATAAGACGGCAATGGTATTCAATAAGCCCATTGCGCCTAAAGAAGTGTTAGTCCCTAAAAAAATGGTGACTAAAACGGCACAAACGGTGGCAGTAAATAAAGCCGTGACCTATATAAAGGAAGGGGACGATAAGGCCATAAAGTCCATTTTGCCTGAAACCCCTAAAGTGTTTCAGGATGAAGTGAAGCTGCGCTTAATGATTAAGGAAAATCCAAGTATTGTTTTTCAATATATTAAAGATAATTATCAAAATTATTTATATCAAGCGGATCTTTTAGCTATGGCAGCACAGGCCGAGCAGCGTTCTAATAATCATGAAAGTGCCATAGAATTATATAAGGGCCTTATTGTGCAACAGCCAAAAGATGCACGTTGGCGTGCCGGTATTGCCATTAGTCTTGAAATAAGTGGTAAATTAAAATCAGCTAAACACATGTATGCCTTGGCTATTAAAATGCCTAACTTGCCCTTAGCCCTGAAAAACTTTAGCAAACAGCGCTTGGCTATTTTACGGTAGTAAACCATGCTTAAACCTCAACAAAAAGTACGTGTGGGTGACCTGCTGGTTGAAAAGGGCATCATAACCGAAGAACAGCTTACGCAAGTTTTAGAAGAACAAAAACGCTCCGGCCGGAAGTTTGGTCGCACGGTAATTGATTTGGGTTTTGTCAGTGAAGATAAATTTTTACTGGAAATGTCCAGTCACTTCTCCATGCCCTATATTGATATATCCCGTTTCCAATTCAATGCCGACATAACCCGTCGCCTCGCTGAAAGCCTTGCGCGGCGTTATCGTGCCATCATTTTAATGGAGGAACGAGACCAGTATTTTGTAGGCTTCGTAGATCCGTTGGATATTCTAGCGGTAGATGAAGTTCAACGAGCATTAAAACGTAAAATTGTAGCGGCGTTTGTAAAAGAACAAGATGTGCTTAATGCCATCGACCGAATTTATAGACGTACCGAACAAATAGCCTCGATTGCAGAAGAGCTAGATGATGAATTATCAGAAACCGACCTAGACCTAGAGTCTTTATTGGCTGAATCGGATGCATCCGAAGCGCCGGTGGTGCGCTTGCTGCAAAATATTTTTGAGGATGCGGTGCAAGTAGCGGCATCAGACATTCACATAGAACCTGATGAAAGTGTGTTACGGGTACGGCTAAGGGTCGATGGCGAATTACAAGAACAAGTCATGAAAGAAAAGCGTGTGGTTAGTGCGCTGGTAAGCCGCTTAAAAATTATGTCCGGTTTGGATATTTCTGAAAAACGTTTGCCCCAAGATGGCCGCTTTAATATCCGCATATTAAATCGCAGCGTCGATGTACGCTTATCTACCTTGCCCACCCAATATGGCGAAGCGGTGGTGATGCGATTGCTGGATCAAAGCCAGGGATTATTAAATATAAATGCATTGGGCATGCCCGAAAACATTCGTAAACATTTCTCTAATATTATTACTCGCCCTCATGGATTGGTGTTAGTCACGGGACCGACCGGTAGTGGCAAAAGTACTACTTTATATGCGGCACTTAATACGTTGAATGCGGCTAATAGAAAAATAATAACCGCCGAAGATCCGGTGGAATACCGGCTGCCAAGAATTAACCAAGTGCAAATAAATGAAAAAATAGGTCTAAGTTTTTCTAAGATTTTACGTACCGCTCTTCGCCAAGACCCCGACATCATGTTAATAGGTGAGATGCGTGACAATGAAACCACTGAAATTGCCTTAAGAGCGGCCATGACAGGCCATTTAGTGTTGTCGACTTTACATACCAATGATGCTATCTCGAGCGCCATTCGTTTAATGGATATGGGGGCTGATTCTTTTTTAGTCGCGTCAAGTCTACGGGCCGTCATTGGGCAGCGCTTAATTCGTAAAATTTGTAAAAATTGCAGTGTCGAATATAAGCTAGATGCCCAAGAACGTGCCTGGTTAATGGGTATGGGGCATGATGCTGAGTCATCTGTTTTTTATCACGGTGAAGGGTGTCATCACTGTTCTAATTCTGGTTACGTGGGGCGTACTGGGGTATATGAGCTATTAGAATTAGACGATGCCATGCTGGACGCTCTTAGAAAAAATGATACCTCGTTGTTTACAAAAGTGGCCAAGGAAAGTGACCTCTATTTGCCTTTATCTCAGTGCGCTTTAGATTTTGCCCTAGCAGGTAAAACCACGTTAAGTGAAGTATTTAAAATTACCGCCAGTTTGGATGAAAGCAGCATAAGCGAGAACGAGTAACATGCCGCTGTTTCGCTACAAGGCCCGCGATAAAAAAAGTGTACTACACGAAGGTGAACAAGAAGCTGCCAGCCGTGAAGCCGTGGCCAATCGTTTAATGGAAGACAGGTTAACACCGGTATTCATTGAAGAAGTTAAACAGGCGAGCAATCTTAACATTAACTTTGATGACCTTTTTCCAGCCCCCAAAATTACCCTAGACGACATGGTATTATTTTGTCGTCAGATGCATGCCCTTACGCGCAGCGGTATACCCATTATGAGGGCTATTTTTGGCCTAGCCGAAACCGCAAAAAACCCCACGATGGTGACCATATTAAAAGACGTAGCGTCATCGCTGGGTCGTGGTAATACCTTAAGTCAATCTTTAAAAACGCACCAAGAAAATTTTAGCCCATTGTTTATTAGCATGATTAGCGTAGGCGAAAGTACCGGCCATCTAGATCAGGCGTTTAAGCAGTTAGTGGGGCATTTAGAAATGGAGCGCGACACTCGTAAAAAGGTGGTGGCCGCCATGCGCTATCCAACACTGGTAATCAGTGCCATTTTTATTGCCATAATGGTGGTAAATATATTTGTGATCCCAAGTTTTGCCAAAGTATTTGCAAAATTTGGTGCTGACTTACCGTTCGCCACTAAAGTGTTGTTAGCCTCGTCTAATTTTTTTCTTGAATACTGGTGGTTGATTATTTCTATTTTGGTAGCCGTGATTGTCGGTTTTATAAAATACACAGCTACCCAAAAAGGGGCGTATCAGTGGGACAGGGTGAAGTTAAAGTTTCCATTGGTGGGCAGTTTGTTAAACCGCATTGCCTTATCGCGTTTTACCCGCACCTTTTCTATGCTCTCAAGCGCGGGAGTGCCCATTTTACAAGCATTGGACGTAAGCGCCGAGGCGGTGGGCAATCGATACATTGAGGCCAATGTAAAAGAGATGCGCCATGGTATTGAACGTGGTGACTCTTTAGCACGTACGGCTAATGCATCGGGTATGTTCACTCCACTTATTTTACAAATGATCAGCGTGGGAGAAGAGAGTGGCGCGGTAGATGTATTGCTACAAGATGTGAGCGATTTTTACGATGAAGAAACCGAATACGACGTGCAAAATCTAAGCGCAGCCATCGAACCTATAATGCTGATATTCATGGGCATTATGGTTCTTACGTTAGCGCTTGGAATATTTTTACCCTTGTGGGATTTGGGCGCGGCGGCGCGTTAGTTGTTTGCTTAAACATTTTGGCATACCAACATGGATGTTGGGTATTAGGGCAATGCAGGACGCAATTGCCGAGGGGCTGCCCTCAGCGAATGAATCCGGTGAGCGATTTGTGTTTATGTGAAAAGCTATTAATAAACACTACACTTTTAACAGTGACGAGGAATACAGTGTGAAAAAAGTCGTGCCTATTAACGTTTCGTCCACCCGCGGTTTTACCCTAATTGAATTAGTGGTGGTGATTACCTTGCTGAGCATTTTAGCGGTGGTGGCCCTGCCTCGTATGACCAACAGTTATGACGCTGCCCACGACAGCACCATTACCGCCACGGGTGGCGCACTGGCGTCAGCGGTTATTTTGGTGCGCAGCCAGTGGGTGGGTAACGGCACCAACGGTACAACAGACAGTGTGCAGGGTTATGGCGATGATGATGTGGCCACTACAAGCAAGGGCTGGCCCAGTGATGCCCAAGCCGCAGGCGCGTCTAAACATGACGCTAATGTAAGCGGCGATACAGCGCGCTGTATACGCTTATGGCGCTCATTATTAGTGGCCAGTGCGCCGACGGTATCGGCGAATAGTGATGGCAGTTCAGATTATTGGGTGGCGTTACCCACAGGGACTATTTGCAACTATACCTATGTTTTAAACGCTCAAAACAGCCGCATTGAATATAATTTGCAGTCGGGTTCAGTAATTACCCTTTTGTGAACTAGACTAAAGTTAGGTGTAAGAATTGGCGCTCGAGGTGTGCTCGGTGGCCATTTAACAAGGAGAGCAGTATGACCTTAAACGATGTTAAAACAGATAGTGGGCAGCACAGAGCTCAGTCTGGTTTTACCCTCATAGAATTAATTATGGTGATTGTGATTTTGGGTATTTTATCGGCGTTTGCCTTGCCCAAATTTGCTGACTTCACCTCGGATGCCGAAGCCGCCACCATAGAAGCTGCACTAGGCGGCGTTAAATCGGCCGCGGCCATCGCCCATGCGGCAGACTTAGCGGGTGGCAGTACAGGGTCAGTTGATTTAGAAGGAAGCCCCTATACCTTAGTGAATGGTTACCCAGCTGTGGGTGATTTACAAGCGATTGCGGGTTTAGATGGATACACAGTAACCGTAGATAATACGACAACACCTGATGAAGTAACGGTGTCTGTTAAGACAGCCGCAGTTGGGGTTCTTTGTTTCACTTATATTGAGTCTGTAGGCAGTAGCGCACCACCCACCTTTGAACCTTTAACGGGGACGGGAGCATGGAACACTGGGGCGCTTAACTGTGAATAGGCACCATGGTGGCTAAAGGCTTCAGCCTAATTGAACTGGTAATCGTGATTATTCTTATCTCAATTCTCAGTTCGTTAGGCATTGGTTTGCTAAGTGGCACCGGCGCCTATGACGCACGCTTAGCGGCCGATCAATGGCTTACCAGTTTACGGCTAGGTCAAAAGCTGGCGCTGTTACGGCAGGATGCCAGTCAGCTGCTGACCATCACCGCGACACAGGCCAGTAGTGAGTGGTTATTATCATTAACTCAGGGTGCCACCACCCTTAATGATATTAATATTAGCCGCGATAGAATTGCGTTACATACTAGCACCACTGATTTTGTCAGCGTCTGTACTGCATTGCCGTTAGCCTCATTTCCATTAGCCTTGTATTTAGATGGGTTTGGCAACCATGTTAATGCCAGCCGAGTGCAGCTCACTGCTAACAGACGTTTTTGTTTTGTGGCCAGCGACTCAGTAGAGTTGTGTATTAGTCCAAGCGGGTATGCATATAACGGATCATGCGAACCTTAATTAAAAATGTAATCAAATTTCTGGGTGCGCGCCTCCCTGTGCAAACAGGCCTGTTAATGCGCGCGGCCTTGTCATCTTCCTCTTCAACGTTTGTTAAACAACGTGGCCTTACTCTCATTGAGTTGGTAATCACCATCGTGGTGCTGGGCATTGCGTTGTCGGCATTGGTCTCGGCGTTAACCACCGGCATTGGTCGTAGTGCTCAGCCCATGTGGGAAGGCAAAGCGCTGGAATTAACCCAAGCGTATCTGGATGAAATTTTAGCTAAAAGTTTTGATGATCAAACCCCGCTGGGAGGCGGCCAAGTATTGGTGGCGGCAGACCCCTGTACCGCCTCTAACGAAGGGCAGGCGCGGCTATTGTTTGATGATGTAGATGACTACCACGGAGTGACGGATGCACCGCCCGTGTTAACCGATACCAGTGTGGATATGTCGCGCTATGCCAATTACCAAGTAGATATTACGGTTGTGTGTGCCGGCACTCAATTAGGCAGCACTAATGCAAACCTGTTTACTGATAATACCTTGGCCAAACGCATTACCGTGAGTGTAAGTGTGCCCAGTGGTGAAGTAAGAAATGTGAGTGTGTATAAGGGTAATTTTTAACACAGTGTGGCCCGATTTTTGGGTATGGCACGCGAAACCCACAGCAAAACCAATACCGACCACGGGCCTGCGTCAAAGGACAAAAGAGTAAAAAATGGGTAACACGCAACAAGGATTTTCCTTAATTGAGCTGATAATTGTAATCGTGATTCTGTCCGTGTTGTCGGTGGGCAGTGTGCAATTTATAAGTTACAGCGCCTTGGGATATGTAGACACAGTACGGCGCTCAGAACTGGCCAGCAGCGGCACGATTGTTAGTGAAAAAATATCCCGTTTAGTGCGCGATGCTTTACCCGGCAGTGTGCGCGTGAACAGCGATCAAAGCTGTGTGGAGTTTATTCCTGTCCTGGCCGCCACGCGTTATATTGAAGCGCCTATTATTGGTCAGCCGGGCAGTCTAACCCGAGTGACCGCCGTACCTGTGGATGCTGCGTTACCACAAACGGGCTATCTGGCGATTTACCCGCTAGGGGATATAAATCGGCTATATAACGATACTTTGGCCACCGGTTTTATTACTAATCAAGTGGCGGTGGTGGCGGCCCCCGAGAGCGGCGCCAGTGTATTTACCTTTTCAAGTTTTCAATTTTTATTACAGTCGCCTTTACAGCGCTTATTTATTACCTCGCAACCGGTGGCATTTTGCCAAGACAGTACCCGTATATATTTTTATCGTAATTATGGATTTGTGGGGGACATTGCGAACTTAAGCGCCGCGTTACCTACCACAGTGCCACAGCGTTTAGTGGTTAGTGACCAAGTGCAAGCCAACTCAGTGGTATTCAATTTTTTGCCCAGTAGCTTGCGTCGTAATGCGGTGTTGTCGTTTCAAATGACGTTTATTAATAGTAATAGCAATGAGAACTTAGTGGTGAATCAAGAGGTGCAAATTAGAAATGTACCTTAATCGTGTTAATAAAAATCATGGTGCATTAACACGTCAGCGTGGCATAGGGTTATTGGCGGCGCTTTTTTTAATTATTGTTATGGTGATGATTGTTGCCGCCATTAATAAAATTAATGAAATGAATGCCAGCGCATATGGCCGTGAGTGGTTATCCATGTCGGCGTTTTATGCGGCCGAAAGCGGCGCGCAAACGGCAGCTATTTACGCGCTTAATACACCGCCTGCTATGCCCATCTGCGACAATAATTTTATCAACGCTTTAACACCAACAGGATTACCTGCTTGTTCTATAAATGTGGTGTGTAGCAGCCAAACGGTAAATAGCACCACCTATATTACCCTTACCAGTACTGGGCGTTGTGGCACAGGCGCAGATGCCGCTACGCGTGTTATTCAAGTGCGGGTGCAGCCATGAAGCGGATTTTAGTCTGGGCAGTCATTATGACTATTTATCTGTTTTCAAGTGAATCTTTAGCCTATTGGAGTTGTGCTTGGCCCCATAAAACACAAATTCAAGTTCAAGAAAATACCGGCACAAATTTAGTTGATTACCAAATTCAAATAAATGTCAGCGCTGCGCAATTAGACGCCGCTTATAACTGGACCACTAACGGTTATGATTTTCGTGTGGTGGATTCGGATGATGAAACCTTATTAGATTATTGGGTAGAAGACTGGAATCAGTCTGCACAAACCGCTTTGGTGTGGGTGCGTCTTAGTTCCTTAACCGCTAATCAAAATAAAACATTGTATCTATATTATGGTAATGAGTTCGCTGCTCAATTGGCCAACGTGCCCTTTACGTTTAACGAACCTGGCATAAAATTTCATACACGTAATGTTTCAGCTAATCCTAGCGATTTGAATGACGCGTTTTCACTGTTTAATGCCTCCAATGATAATAACTCTAATTACGGCTGCACCTTTATAACCGATTTTACGGGTGTTAATAACGCAGGTACATTTGGCGCAGCTTCAAATTTTATGGCTTATAGTGAAACCTATTTTCAAGTGCAGGCGGGAGAAGAAGGCGTTTGGGGTATTCGCTATGGTGCCGACTTTGGCGGCGGTGGAGGCTTGTATGTAGATGGTGTCGCTTTAGAAGAAGATTGGTCAAATGACTTGTGGTGGAGTAATAATTGGAACAATGCAGACGTATTAGAGGGCACAATAAGCTTAGGTGAGGGGTATCACAAATTAGAAGTCATTGGGCAAGAGGGTTGCTGCGATGGTGGTATTACGGTTCAGTTTCAAAGGCCAGGTGGTGTGTTCACGACGTACAGTACCGCAAATATTGATGTTCGATCTAGGGCGTGCCCGGTGTTGGAGCCCACCATCAGTTTTGGTGCACACTCCACCAGTACGTGCCCTGCGGCTTTAGCGCATTATCGACTGGATGATGCACCCTGGAGTGCCGCGGGTGATGTGATTGAGCAAAACGGTAACTTCCCGGGCACTATGTTGGGCACGGTCACGGAAGTGTTGGGTGAAAATATCTGTGATAGTGCGCAGGTGTCGGCAAACAATAGTGGCTCGGACGTATCGGCCATTCAAACCGGAGTAGACTTAGACAGTGATGTGGGGCCTGTGGGTAGTATTGCTTTTTGGGTAAACCTCAATAGCGATTGGAATGACGGTCGAAGTAGTAAGCTAATGGATGCATCTTTGTTAACCACAGGTTCAGCATCAGAAAAATATTTCTTCTTAGATAAAACCAATGATGGCAGTTTAAGTTTTAAATTTGAAGACAGCATCGACGGTGACTTTACTTTGTTGGAACCCTCTGGAGCGAATCGTTTAGCCAATACCTGGTATTTTGTCACGCTTACCTTCGATTTCCCTAATGATAGTTTTCAGCTCTATATTGGGGACTCCATAGTCGTTGCGCAAACGTTTAATACTAGCGGTGCTGTTATTGATTTAAATACCATACAGATAGGAGATAAAATTCCTTCGCCCAGTAAAGGCGGCACGGGACGATCGGCCGATGGCAGTTTCGATGAAATTAGCATTTACACGTCGGTATTATCTCCATCGGAAATTCGCGGATTAATGGCCATTACCCGAAGTTGTATTCCGCCTGTGGCCATCGCTCAGTATCGATTAGACAAAGGGGGGTGGAGTGGCGTGGGAGATGTGATTGATCAAACCGGTAATTTTAACGGCACTATGATTGGTGCAATATCAGCTGAAGAGAATGCAAAACAATGTGGTGGGTTTTCTGTACCAGATAATGACCCAACGGTGATCGACATGTTCCAAACAAATGTGGACTTAGATGCAGATATTGGCGCCGTGGGAAGTATTTCTTTTTGGTATAAAAATAATGATACTTGGACGGATGGTTCTTGGCATAAGTTAATTGATGCTACCGATTATGATCCCGCAGACTCCCCAGTACGGCATTTGTTTATGCAGATTACGAACATAGGGCAGCTTAAATTACAATTTACCAATGGGGATGGCGGTGGTAAATCCTTTGTTGAAAATGACCCGCCTATTTCTCGTGTTCAAGGTCAGTGGTATTACATTACTTTGACGTTTGACTACCTTAATGGAAATTTTGAAATCTATGACGGCACTACTCTAGTGGCCAGTTTGTATGGTTCTGGCAGTGGCCCAGCTCCTGATTTAGGTTTAATCTCATTTGGTGATAAAAATAATTTAGATTATCCGTTTGGCTCTGGTCGCTCTGCAGATGGTGTATTTGATGAAATCAATATTTTTGATAGTATTATTTCTCTGGGTGATATTCGCACCTTAATGACAGCAACGCGAGACTGTACAGCTCCAACCCTTCCACGGG
>JAPYOO010000048.1:17220-22957 GCA_029938135.1 Bermanella sp.
ATTCGCACCTTAATGACAGCAACGCGAGACTGTACAGCTCCAACCCTTCCACGGGCTTGTCTTGGCACGTTCCCTAATGCGGTTAATTCCATTAAAAATAGAGTAATTAGTTTTGGGGGGAATGCACAAATTATTGATAATCCAGATAACACGCTTAGCGCACGAACTATAAATAAAACCTCGTGGTCTAGTTTATTAACCTGTGACACCCTAGATTGTGTCGCGGGGGACGATGAAGTAAAAGATGTAAAACCCAGTAATTTTGTAAACAAAAATGTCAGTAATGATGAGACGGTGCCCTTTGCCGGTAGTCTTACAATTGGTACCGCCACAGATGAATATGATGTCGTCACAGTAAATTCAACTGGCACCCTTAATATAAGTCATAGTATCTATAACGAATTTTTTATCGACAAATTAGACGTGGGGTATCAGTCTATTGTGAATTTTGAACAAGGCACTTACTGGATTGATGAACTTAATTTGTCTTCTGAATCTATACTTACGGTGGTCGGAGGAGGGCCGGTAAGGCTGTATGTTAAGAATGTTATTGGCTGGAGCAGCGGTGTTATTATTAATTCCCCTGGGGCAGGTTTACAAGGTAATACGGATGAACTACTGATGTATTTTTATAACGACGTTACCATGGCAAATCAAACAACGTTTAGTGGCAGTATCTTTGTCACTAAAGATATAAACCTTAATCAAAGCGGCCATTTCTATGGATTAATTACCGGTGAAAACGTCACGGTTGGGTTAAGTAGCCAAGTAACTTATGACGTGAATGCTTATTATGGCATGAGCGATATAACTTGGTGTGAAAGTGGATTTGAGGATGTAGATGACATAGTAGTGAGCGCACCAAGTAACGCGGTAAACTGTTTACCCGCAGAAATCTCAATTCAAGTGTTGGATAAAAATGGCGATGTAATTCCTGATTTTGAAGGTGTAATCACCTTAAGCACCAGTAGCGGCCATGGCGACTGGAGCGTAGCAGCTGCTGCCAATGGTGTGCTATCTAATGACATGGCAGATGATGGCTTGGCCACCTACGGCATGTTAGAGGCGGACTTAGGCGTTGCGACATTATATTTAAGTAATACACATCCAGAGTCAACAACCGTCAGCATTAAAGCGCAAGACATTACCCAAACGGCGATTATAAATTTTCAAGCGGCGGGTTTCATATTTTCATCTATCCCCACGCAAATATCAGGCAAGCAAAGTACAGCCATTACCCTTCAAGCGGTAGAAACCGATTTAGTTACCGGAGCATGCGCGCCATTATTGGTGAATACACAAACCGTAGAAATGGCCGTGGAGTGTCTATCACCTAATAATTGTGGATCGGCGTCGGCCAGTATTGATGGCACCAATATATCAAGCAACATTCTAGGATCTGTTTCCAGTTACGACAACGTAGTATTGAATTTCGGCAGCAGCTCGGACAGCGATGCTAGTTTTAATTTAAACTATGATAATGCAGGTGCTTTAAGGCTGTGGGCACAGTTTGAGTTACTGCTTGATAACGGCAACGGAAGCGGAAATTATATTTCGGGCAGCTCCAATGGATTTGTGGTGGTACCGGGCGGATTTTGCATTGAACCCAGTGAAGCAAACTGGCCGTGCACCATACCGAGCTTAACAGCCAACTGTTCGGCGTTTAAACAAGCGGGAGATAACTTTAACGTAAATATAAGCGCAAAAGTGTATGAAGCATCAAACGATTATTGCAGTGTGGCCAGTACCACTAATTTTACAGGTGACGTGGATTTAACGCATTCGCTGGTATCACCAACAACCGCAAGTGGCGGTGATGCAGGTGTGTTGTCAGTAAACAATGTTACCTTGTCCGCGGGGGCTGCCTCGTTCACTGCGAATATATCGGATATGGGGGTGTATACATTAAGTGCTGGCGGCAATAGCTATTTGGGTGCCACTTTATTCGTAAATGCGTCAGTTAATATTGGGCGCTTTTATCCTAAAGATTTTGCCATTCAATCAAGTTCCCCCGCAACCTACAGTGATGCCAATGGCAGTTTCACGTATACCGGGCAACTTGAGAGCAATACCGATGGCTCCATCGGTTATACGTTAGAGCCTAGTTTTAATTTTGTGGTGAGGGGAATCTCAAACCAAACGCTAAAAAACTATCTGGCGCCACTGGCAACTACGCCCACAGTGACAGCCGCTGCGCTATCAAGCCAACTAGGCAACGAAGGCTCGGCATTAAATGTGAGTGCCGGTTTTTCTGCAGGAATGCTCACAGGACCCGATGCTAGCTTTGAATTCACCTATACTTTCAACAATAGTGATCATTTTAGTTTTACCCGAGACACCAACAGTCTGATAGCTCCGTTTAATAATGATGTGAGCATACAAGTGGCAGCACTTACTGAGCCTACAGATGGTGTAGCCTTAGCTAATGGGCCCGTCTTGATAAGTGGCAGTGGTGGCTGGATTTATTACGGTCGTTTGAATATTCAAAATGCTTATGGGCCAGAGACTGCCAGTATTAGTCAAAGGTGGCAAATGCAGTACTTTGATGGCACGTCTTTTATATTAAATGCGTTTGATAACACAACGTCTTATAACATTACGGATATTGGTGTGATTAGTGTAACGGATACAGGCGACACCGCAGCCCCGTTATTGAGTACCGATAGCACCGCGAGTGTGGCAGCAGGCGCTACTGGTTTTTTTAGTGCTGGCTTAATAAATGTTTTATGGTCAGCTACGAATAACGGCCACTTTGGTAATTATTTGTTTCCGGTTACCACTGAGTCTTGGTTTCAATACGATTGGGGCGGCTTGGGGAATGTTGACCCACAAGGTAATGTGACATTTGGACAGTATCGAGGTCACGATAGAGTTATTTATTGGAAAGAAATTAACTATTAACAACTGTGGGTTTTGGAATCTTTTTTGGAAGATATGAAGATAATTAACGTGCCAGATGGAAGTTACAGTCTGGATTCAAAAGGACGCACTGTGATACTAACCCTTGTAGGGGTAGTGGACATGGAGATCGCCTTGCGTTCAATGCTGGATATTAAAATATGGGTGACGGAAAAAAAATATGAGCATTGGGCATCATTAGTTGATTTAAGTCGTTGGGGTTTGCACCCGCCCGAAATAGTTGATTATATTCAAGAGTTTCATGAGTGGGCGCAAAAAAATGGCCAGCTGGCCGAGGCGGCGGTGGTCAATAAAAGCGTATTAAAAGTAATGGCCCGTAACAAATTAATACAAGGTGCTCGCAAGAGCGTTCACCAAGAATACTTTGAAAATAAAGCTGAAGCCATTGAATGGCTTCAGCATTTATCTTTGTTTGACGAATAACTGAAAAGAGGTTTTGTTAACGTCGCCTTTTAACGGACAGTTTATTCTTCACTCTCATCGTCGTTATCATCTTCCATTCCTAGCTCTTTGATTTTACGGGTGAGCGTATTTCGCCCCCAGCCCAATAAAAGAGAGGCATCACGACGGCGCCCTGCCGTATGTTTTAATGCCGTTTCAATCATTATGCGTTCAAAAATAGGCACAGCACCATCCAAGAGTGATTTCTTGCCCTGAGCCAATTGTTGATCGGCCCAGTTGCGTAACGCTTGTTCCCAGTTATTGCTGGTGGTGACTTTTTCATCACGGTTTAACAACTCCGGAGGTAAATCGTTTACATGCACTTCACGGCCAGAGGCCATGACGGTAATCCAGCGACAGGTGTTTTCTAGCTGTCGTACATTACCGGGCCAAGCCAGTGTGCACAGGTATTCTTCGGTATCACTTTTTAGTACTTTCGCTTCTACACCGAGTTCTTCGGCGGCACGACTTAAAAAGTGATGTAGCAGGCGAGGCACATCTTCACGGCGCTGTGCTAAGGCGGGCAGGTGAATACGTATAACATTTAGACGATGAAATAAATCTTCACGGAACTTGCCATCTTTTACTAGGTCTTCAAGATTTTGATGGGTGGCGGCGATAATGCGCACATTTACTTTTACCGGCGTACTGCCGCCCACACGATAAAATTCACTGTCGGCCAATACTCGCAATAAACGCGTTTGCGTTTCGGCGGGCATGTCACCAATTTCATCTAAAAATAAAGTGCCGCCATCGGCTTGTTCAAAACGCCCACGGCGTTGGCCACCTGCGCCTGTAAAGGAGCCTTTTTCGTGGCCAAATAATTCAGACTCAATTAAGTCCTTAGGAATAGCCGCCATATTCAGCGCTACAAATGGCTCTTCACTGCGCGGGCTATGTTTGTGAAGTGCGTGGGCCACCAGTTCTTTACCGGTGCCCGATTCGCCGTTGATTAACACAGTGATATTTGAATGTGATAAACGACCGATGGCGCGGAACACCTCCTGCATGGCAGGCGCTTCTCCGATAATTTCGGTGCTCTGATAATCTTGTTCACTTATCGCGCTGTTGGCTGAAGCATTTTCTTGTTTGTGATGAATGGCGCGTTTAATTAAATCTACAGCTTCATCAACATCAAACGGTTTTGGCAAATACTCAAAAGCACCCTTTTGATAGGAATTTACCGCACTTTCTAAATCAGAGTGAGCGGTCATAATAATCACAGGGATATCAGGTTGTACTTCATGAATTTTTTTTAAAAGACTCAAGCCGTCTATGCCTGGCATGCGCACATCACTGATGATGGCATCCGGTATTTCGCGGTTTAAGGCATTTAAAACTTTATCGCCGTTCTCAAAAGAAAGGCTTTCGATGTTTTCTTGCTCAAGGGCTTTTTCCAGCACCCAACGGATAGAGCGGTCATCATCAATAATCCAAACTTTGTTCATAAAGCAGTTCCAGTATGTAATATTTGTTTTAAGGCATTCAATCTTTGATGTAAACGTTATGAATGCATCGGGTAGTCATCAAGACTTAATTCTAGGGGCAGATAAATTGAAAATTCTGTTTTGCCTGCAACGCTGTCGCATTCGATGATGCCTTGATGCTGGTTGATAATGGATTGGGCGATAGACAATCCCAAGCCAGTACCTTCGGCGCGACCAGTGACCATAGGAAAAAATAAACTTTCGCTGATTTCGGATGGAATACCGGGGCCATTATCAATAATGCTTAGGTGCAGTACCAAACGGTGACGTGTATGGCCAATCGTGAACTGACGGATGGTGCGTGTACGAAACGTGATTCGTGGGTTTGGATGCGCCGGAGCATGATGATTCAATAATGCTTGCATGGCATTACGGCTAATATTCAATACCACCTGAATAAGTTGCTCTTTATCGGCTAAGAACTCAGGGATGCTAGGGTCGTAATCCCGTTCAAGAACGATGCGTTGCTCAGTTTCTACATTAATTAAGCTGTAGATACGCTCTAACACTTCA
Source organism: Bermanella sp. (assembly GCA_029938135.1). Classification (GTDB taxonomy): domain Bacteria; phylum Pseudomonadota; class Gammaproteobacteria; order Pseudomonadales; family Oceanobacteraceae; genus Bermanella. The sequence continues at coordinate 22,581 of JAPYOO010000048.1, forward strand.
TGGATGTTGGTTGGGTGGCGCTCTAATAGTTTATTGGGCCCAAGCATCTTATCCACTAGGTTACGTAGCCGATCTACCTCATCGATGATGATTTGAGTGAATTCTTTTTGATCGTCGGTTTTAAGTTGTCGCGCCAAAAGTTGTGCGCTGCCGCGAATGCCACCTAATGGATTTTTAATTTCATGGGCCATTCCCCGTACTAGGGCTTGCGTGGTGGCTTGGGTGTTAATGAGGTCTTCTTCACGGCTGATGCGTATTAACCGGTCACGACTGTGCATTTCAATGAGCAGGCATGGGAGTTTTTCAAATTCAACTGGGCTAACACTGTAATCCAGGGTCACTTCCTGATTATTCATGATGCGTATCTGCGCTTCACG
>JAPYOO010000287.1 GCA_029938135.1 Bermanella sp.
CCTAAGTTGGGGATATCAATAATATCCCCCGCTTGGCTGTTGGCAGGCAATAAAAAAGGCTGCTCAAACATATCCAATGAATCACAGGTAGGCCCGGCGATAATCCAAGGACTTAATAGCCCTTTTCTTCTGCTTTTTAATTCATAACCAAAATTTTCTTTTAACTCCATTAGTCCGTTGTAATAACCGCAATCTAAGTAAGCCCAGTTTTGGCCATTACGCTCAGTGGTATTTATTACTTGGCAAGTGAGAGTTCCGGCAGCGGCCACTAAAAAGCGTCCGGGTTCGGCCACCCATTGAATGTTTTTAGACAGACCTGCAAGTGCTGTCTGCACCGGTATCATCATGGGAGTTAACGATGACGCCATTTTAGAAATAGCACAGGGGAAGCCGCCGCCTAAATTTAATAATTTTGCCTTTAAACCTTTGGCTTGCATGTGGCTGAACAGTGCTTGGCATTGTTCAATGGCTTCTACCCAGCTTTGTGCACGCATGCATTGTGAACCCACATGAAACGTTAACCCGGCTACATTCATATGCTGCTGCGCCGCATAATCAATTAATGCCTTAGCCTCGCTTAAGCCCATTCCAAATTTGGTACTCAACGGCCAAACCGCGCCCTTGCCGCTGGTGGCAATGCGTAATTCGTATTGCGCGTTAGGTGCTAAAGCAAACAACTTATCCAGCTCTTCTTTGCAGTCAAACGAAAACCATTTTATGCCATAGGCCACGGCTGCGCGGATGCTGGCGGGTGTTTTTATGGGGTTCGAAAAAATAATATCGCAAGCTGGCACGTTGAGCGCTTGCATGAGTTTAAGTTCACCCAACGACGCGATCTCAAATCCCACCCCTAGGTTTTTAAGGCGCATTAACAATTCAGGTAACGGGTTGGCCTTAACGGCAAAGTGAGGGGTAACTTGAGGCAGGGCTTGCTTAAATTGCGCCACCTGTTGATCAAGGGTATTTAGGGTGAGGCTAAGTTCTGGCCCGTGATAGTGGTGGGCAACAACGGCGTGTAAATTGATGGTGGGGTGTTTGTCTAAATCTGGGAAGTAAGCCTGTTTCATGGCGTCACCTGCGACCTATGGATACTTTCTAGCCTAGGCCTATCGCAATATAAAATGTAGATCTACAATGACTAATATGAGAAGTATTATTTAGCTAATTACATAGGTCTCATTGCAACATGCATAATATTGGCGAGCTGGATAAAAAATTACTGGTATTACTCATAGATAATGCCCGTGCCAGCGTGTCTCACTTAGCCAAACAATTGGGTGTGAGTCGGCTCACGGTGCAAAGTCATATGAACCAGCTTGAGCGTGGTGGGGTCATTAAGGGGTATACCTTGCGCTGGCACGAAGAGTTTTTAGAGCAGCAAATTAGCGCCCATATTTTAATCGCCACCGACCAAAAGCTCATTGCTCAAATCGTGCGTGCACTTGAAAAAATTACGGTGATTAAATCGCTCAGTTCCATTAGCGGAGAATTTGATTTAGTGGCGCAATTAAAAGCGCCTTCGACTCAAGAATTAGATGAGGCCATGGATAGCATGGCGCAAATAGAAGGGGTGGAGCGCACTCAAACATCCGTTTTACTGTCAAAAAAGTTTGAGCGCTAAGCGCTTAAGATTAAATTATCTAAATGTTAATTGGTAGAGACCGGTAAGGCGTCTAGTGGCAGTCCCATCACCTGCGCGCCCGCGTATAAATGCGCAATTAAGGTAATGAGTTTTTTCTGCACGGGAGCAATAACTTTTTGGCGTTTTTTTAACGGCTGCGTTGCCACATTCGCGGGTAACTTTTTCATGTCCCGCATTAGGCGTTTAAATTGAGCGGTAATTTTATCGGCCGTTTCAGCATGATGTAATTTAAGCTCCTGAATAAAGCCATTTTCCACATTAAATAACGTTTCAACCCCCTGCATGATCGCCAGCATATTTGCGCCATCTTGATTAGAGAACGGGCTGCGTAAATCGTCCGGTTGTTGTTGTGATAACAAAGGGTGCATATGACGGTTTAATAATTCAACATGCAAAGTATCCATACTGACCTGATACACCTTTTGCAGGTTTTTTTTCTGCTGCGGTTGACGCCATTGCTTAGCATAATAACCATGCGCAGGTTCCCAGCGGTCGGCTAACTTCTGTAAATTATTAACAATTAAGGCACTTAAAATACGTAAAAACTCTCGGCGTCGATTATGATTTTGCGGGCCTAGGTTATCCAATTGCGCATGAGTGTGCTGCTCTTCAATATCCACTTTTAGTCCATCAGGGTCCGGTATTTTTCCGTCTTGAGAATCATCAACTAAATTGGGGTCTTTTTCATGAATGTCAGTACTGACGATTTCTATGCTGTTTTCTTGAGGAACAAAATCTTTAGCCGAGCGTTTGCCATTCACGCCAAATAGTAAAAATTCCATGGGGTGAAAGCCCACACTGGCAAAACGGCGGTCACTAAAACCGTGTTGTTGCAAAATATCTTGCTCTGAAATTTTTAAGGTCATGTCGTTGATGATGCCGCTTAACGGGTATTGCGGTAGGTAATCAATGTAACCGGCTTCAATGGGCCAGGTATCTAATTGCTCATCAATAAGGTGGTAGGTATCAGCGTTTTCATGATGTTGTGGTTTTTCAAAGCGCGGGATATCGTGAAAGAAACTCACTCTCAAATATGCCTGATACGCTTTTAACCAAGTATTTTGCGCTTCCTCAAGGGATAACGGATTAGGGTGATGCAAAAGTGAGGTGATCAATCCATCTAAAATTTGTGCTTGGTTTAAGGCTTCCGATAGCTGGGTATAGGCGTAAATATTCGCGGCCGACAATAAGCGCTGGCTATCAATTTTAACCTGCACTTTGGCAGGGGCGGTGTCTTTTGGGGTTTCAAAAAATTGATCGCAAGCCGCCAACATGAAACACAGTGCGGCTAATAACAGACTGCGTCCATATTTTGAAACTTGAATGGTGGTAAAGGTGACGTTCAAGATCAACCCCTTAGCGGTAGTGTAAATGAGCGTATAATAAACTTATTCCTTTAAGCTTGGATAATTGCATAATCGAGCGACTAAAGACCTAATCTTTCAAACTCATGATAGGCCAATTGTGTTCTTTAGCATGTGCCAACAGTGTGTCGTCGGCGTCAACCACCACAGGGTGATCAACTAATTCTAATAAAGGCAGGTCATTGCGTGAATCGCTGTAAAAATAACTGCCTTGCAATGATAACCCAGTTTTCTGTAACCACGTTGTTAAACGCTTCACCTTTCCGTGTTGAAAGCTGGGGATGCCGGAAATTTTACCCGTATATTGGCCATCCACCATTTCGGGCTCGGTGGCGATAATATCGTCCATGGCCAATTCTTTAGCAATGGGCTCGGTCACAAATAAGTTGGTGGCGGTAATAATCAGTAAGTAATCGCCTTGCTCTTTGTGTTTGGCAATGAGCGCACGGGATTTATCACTGATAATGGGCAAAATTTTCTCGGCCATGAACGTTTTATGCAGTTGTTGCAGCTTATCCAATGGGTAAAGGGTTAGGGCATGCAAAGAAAACTCTAGGTATTCGTGAATATCCAATTGGCCAAGCTGGTATTGCTCTAGGTAGTAGTCGTTCTTGTCTTTGTAGAGTTGCTTATCTACTAAGCCTTGCTCTACCAAGAATTCGCCCCAGCCATGATCGCTGTCGCCATTAATAAGGGTATTGTCTAAGTCAAATATTGCCAGTGCCACGCGCTTTCCAACCAATTGATAGCTATTTTTCAGGCGCCATTTTATCCGCTGCAAAGGTGCCTGTCTTTAAGATTGTAAGTTATATATGGTTTTTTATTCTTATATCTAAATGGAATGAAAAATCACTGCTATACCTAACCCCAGTTTTAATAGTATGGTGGATATAACTGAATTAAATTAATGGGATAGAGCATGATAGATGCTGATGGCTACCGTCCCAATGTCGGCATTATTCTGGTCAACAAAAAGGCCCAAGTATTATGGGCTAAGCGTATCGGACAGGATGCCTGGCAATTCCCGCAAGGGGGCATAAAAGAGCACGAAAGTGCTGAAGCGGCCCTTT
>JAPYOO010000288.1 GCA_029938135.1 Bermanella sp.
AAACCTGCACGTATCATAATTAAAGTTAATTCGTTAACTGAACCCAAGATTATTCAAGCGCTATATAAAGCCAGCCAAGCAGGTGTTGAAATTGAATGTATTGTGCGTGGCATGTGTCGCTTAGTTCCTGGGATTGAAGGGGTGAGTAATAACATACAAGTACGCAGTATTATTGGGCGATTTTTAGAGCATACCCGCGTGTTTTATTTTGCCAACGATGCAGAGCCTCGCGTGTATGCGTCGAGCGCCGACTGGATGGAACGAAATTTATTAAGCAGAGTAGAAACGTGTTTCCCGATTGATAATATTAAGTGGAGTAAACGTGTATTAGAAGAGTTAGAGCTGTATTTACAAGATAACTGTCGTAGTTGGATGTTACAACGTGATGGCTGTTATGTAAAAACACAGGTGCAAGAAGGTGAAGAGATCATCAACGCCCAGCAAATATTGCTAGAGCGTTTTGCTATTTAATGTGCTGTTATTAATTTTACTCGAACGTTAATTCCATACCGGCTTCCAACAGCTGGCTTTTTTCTCGCTCTAAATCAAGCTCCGTCATAGCATGGGAAGCCAAGTACTCATCAGGAAAATCTAGATGAATACTTGTTTTCTCAACTGTAATTTCCGGCTCTACCACATCATCATCGCCACGACCGTGGTGCAACAATACCGCCAAACGTAATAACACCGTTAATCGGCGTAACGCAGTACGAGCCCGCTTATCTAAATGAGGTAGCTCTTGGGAAGCCAATTTCCGCCTGTGACTGCGCAATAATATTGCTAGGGTTTCTTGTAAGGGTTTACTGAAGCCCGGCATATCACTGTATTGAACCAAATACGCACCGTGCTTTTGATACTGGTTATGAGCAATGGCTAAACCTAGTTCGTGTAAATCGGCCCCCCAACGCAAATAGTCTTCATATTCAGTTTCATCTAATTTCCATTTGTGACGCACCTGATAATAAAAATTAATGGCCGAATTTTTAACGTTCTGCGCGTGTTTAATATCCACCAAAAAGCGCTCTTGCATGGCTTTTACAGTTAACTCGCGTACATCTTCATGCTTCACTCTACCTAATAAGTCATAAAGAGCACCCTCACGCAAAGCACCATCACTGTAGGTAAGTTTAGTGATTTCAAGGGACTCAAAAATCGCAATTAAGATGGCGACACCAGCAGGGAATACTTTCAGGCGCTGCTCTTTCACCCCTTTAATGTCCAAATCCCCTACTTGTTTGGATTTGACGATAATACGCTTAAGCTCTAACAGAGCAGCGAGATTAATACCGGTATCACTAAGCTCATACGCCTTTAACACCCTGTCCACCGCACGCATAGTGCCCGAGCTGCCCACCACATTGTTCCAGCCTAAACGCTGATAGTTAAATCGTATGGATGCCAGTTCACGGCGCGCACTTGCGATGGCCAGATTAAAACCGGTTTCGCTGATCTTTCCTTCTGGAAAATATCGATCACTGTAACTCACACACCCCATATGCAAACTTTCAAGGCGAATAGGCTGGAAACGTTCACCAATAACAAACTCAGTGCTACCACCGCCTATGTCTATCACTAGGCGCTTGCCATCATCATCGGCTAGGGTATGAGCCACTCCCAAATACACTAGGCGAGCCTCTTCTATGCCTGATATCACTTCAATGGGGAACCCTAGCGCTTCTTCAGCCTGTAACATGAATTCACGGCTGTTACTGGCGGCACGCAAAGTATTCGTGCCTAGGATCACCACCTGACTCTTGTTAAGCGCACTTAAGCTTTGTCCAAATCGTTTTAAACATGCCAATGCTCGTTCTTGGGCATCAGGACTAATACCCAGTACGGGATCTAGGCCTGCTGCCAACATGACTTTTTCGCCACGTTTTTCAATGATTTGTACTTGGCCATTGATCAATCGGGCCAATACTAAGTGGAAGCTGTTTGACCCAAGGTCGATGGCGGCCAGCATTTGCTGCCCTTGAACACTGTGTTCCATCGTAGTTGTCATAAAGTTATCTGGCGTTAATGGCTATCAATACCCCCCATTTTGCATGCTATTGGCCAATATGCCAGAAAAAAACACGGCTTTTATTGGGTCGTTAGGGACATAAGTGTCTCGGTAAACCTTTACCTAATTACGCCAAGTGCTATCATTAGCCCCATTAAGAAATCCAAATCCGCGACACACTACCGAGTACCTATCAACATGAGCGAACACATCATCACCCTAAGCGACGAGTCTTTCGAAGCCGACGTATTAAAGTCTGATACGCCAGTATTGGTAGATTACTGGGCCGAATGGTGTGGTCCTTGTAAAATGATCGCTCCTGTCCTAGAAGAGATTGCCGAAGAATATGCTGGCAAATTGATCATTGGTAAATTGAACATTGACCAAAACGAAGCAACACCACCTAAGTTCAGTGTACGTGGTATCCCTACTCTTATGATCTTCAAAAACGGTATCGTTGAAGGCACTAAAGTAGGCGCTTTGTCTAAGTCGCAGCTAACCGCATTTATCGACAGCACTATTTAATCGATAGTTAATCTTTATTTAAGTGTGTGCAGCCTGTTTTTTCAGGACCTGCACATAACTACCACTTTAAAGTCGTTTATTTTTCAACCGCAGGTGGACTAGAAAAATAAAAGAGTCTATAGTCTTTTAATAATAAGTTTCACCGAGCGTCCAGCTCTATCTGAATGAATACATAACCTGTTCCAAATCTAAGCCGTAGAAACTAACCCAGAACCCTTCAAATAATCTGCAAGCACCCAATCTATATGAATCTTACTGAACTCAAGAAAAAATCCGTTGCCGACCTGCTAATACTGGCCGAAGAAATGGGTGCAGACAATGTTAGCCGTCAGCGCAAACAAGACCTTATTTTCACTATATTAAAACGCCATGCTCGCGGCGGTGAAGACATCTATGGCGACGGTGTACTTGAAATTTTACAAGATGGTTTTGGCTTTTTACGTTCCGCCGATGCCTCATACCTAGCTGGCCCAGATGATATATATGTCAGCCCTAGCCAAATTCGCCGCTTCAACATGCGCAAGGGTGACTTTGTAAACGGTAAAATCCGTCCACCTAAAGACGGTGAACGCTACTTTGCCTTGTTAAAGGTTAACGAGCTAAACGGCGAATCGCCTGAAAAATCCAAAAACAAAATTTTGTTTGAAAACCTAACGCCATTGTTCCCCGATGATCGTTTCACCCTAGAGCAAGGCAACGGCAGCACCGAAGACATCAGTAACCGTATCATTGACTTGGTTTCACCTATTGGTAAAGGTCAGCGTGGTCTGATCGTGGCCCCGCCTAAAGCTGGTAAAACCATGTTATTACAAACTATGGCACAGTCTATTGCCCGTAATAATCCAGAGGTTGAACTGATTGTACTGCTGATTGATGAACGCCCAGAAGAAGTAACCGAGATGCGCCGCAGTGTACGCGGTGAAGTGGTTGCCTCTACGTTTGATGAGCCACCTTCGCGTCACGTGCAAGTGGCCGAAATGGTTATTGAAAAAGCAAAACGTTTAGTGGAACACAAGCGCGACGTGGTTATCTTACTAGACTCTATTACCCGTCTGGCTCGTGCCTATAACACCGTTATTCCTTCATCTGGTAAAGTATTAACCGGTGGTGTAGATGCCCATGCCCTAGAAAAGCCTAAACGTTTCTTTGGTGCCGCCCGTAACGTAGAAGAAGGCGGCAGCCTAACCATTATTGCCACCGCTCTTGTTGATACCGGCTCTAAGATGGATGAAGTTATTTACGAAGAATTTAAAGGTACCGGTAACCAAGAACTGCACCTTGACCGTAAAGCGGCCGAGAAACGCATTTACCCTGCCATGAATATTCGTAAATCAGGTACTCGTCGTGAAGACTTGTTAATGCCAGAAGATGAACTGCAGCGTTTATGGATCTTGCGTAAGATTATGGCCGACCAAGAAGACATTCAGGCCATTCAATTTATGGTAGATCGTCTTAAAAACACTAAAACCAATGAAGAGTTTTTCTTAACCATGAAGGGTTAAGAGACAATAACATTGTAATTAAAAGGCAGCTTCGGCTGCCTTTCTT
>JAPYOO010000049.1 GCA_029938135.1 Bermanella sp.
GAAGAAACCGGTTTAATCATAAAAATTGGGCAGTGGGTTATTGAAGAGGGCTTTCGTCAAGCTAAGCGTTTTAGCGATCAAAAACAAGATATCCAACTCGCTATAAATATTTCAGCCCGTCAGTTCCAGCACCGGTTTTTCTTGCAGCAACTAAAAGAGGCGCTTGAAGAAAGCCAAGCCGATCCAAGTAAAATTGAATTAGAGATTACCGAAAGCTTAATCATGGAAAATGCCGACCACAGTATTTCAATTATGAAAAAATTAAAGGATATGGGCTTTGCACTGGCTATCGATGACTTTGGTACTGGCTATTCATCGTTAAGCTACTTGAAACAATTCCCCGTTGACACCCTAAAGGTTGATCAGGCTTTTGTAAGGCATTTGGAAACGGATGATAATGATAAGGGCATTGTGTCGGCCATCGTCAATCTAGCCCAACACTTACATCTAAAAACGATAGCAGAAGGGGTAGAAACCCCTGGACAGTGGCAATTTTTAAAAGAATTAGGCTGTGATTATATTCAGGGTTATTTGTTCAGCAAACCTGACGAGGTAAGTCGACTTATTAAACCTAAGTAATCAATGAGCCGCTATTTAACCCGCAAACAATTCATTAATTAAAGAGAATAAGATATTTTTTTCAATGGGTTTAGCCATATGCCCATTGGCTCCGGCCTCTGCACTGAGTTTTTTATACTTTTGATCAGTATTTCCGCTGACCATGTAAATAGGAATTTTCAAGCCTAAGTCCCTAAGCTTTTGGGTGGCTTCAACCCCACCCATAACCGGCATTTCCATATCCATTAATATCAAATCAAATGTTTCACTTGCCGCCATGTTTAATGCTTGCTCGCCATTATGAGCCAGTTTTATTGTCAGTTTATCGTTAGCTTTAGTAACAAATCGCTGCAGTACCATCTGATTTACCTGATTATCATCTACGATCAAAACACGGCCCGCTCGCAAGGTTTTCTTTAAATGTTGCTGTAAAACCTCATACAAATCACTTTGCTTAATGGGTTTTTCCAATACATTTGAAAAACCAAGAGCCAAATATTCAGTGACCTGATGTTTCATCACATTCGCTGTAAAAGCTACGATAGGCAAGTTGGGGTGCAGCCCTTGTATGATGCTCGCCGCTTCTTCACCACCCATGACCGGCATTTGCATATCCAATAAAACCAAGTCAAAGCTCTGTGTTTGGCATTCATCCACCGCTAACTGGCCATTTTCCACGACCGTAACCGTCAATCCACACTGCTGCAATAAATGGCTGATAAGTTGCTGATTTTCTAGATTGTCTTCGGCCACTAAGATAGACCCGGTAAGCTTAGGCGCCTCTTGAATTTGAGTGGCCTTTTTATGTGCCTCCACTAAAGCCTGAAACTGCCTTGCATCTGCGATGAAGTGCTGATCACTAACCTGACCCACTCCTATATTTAATGTAAAACAACTGCCCTTGCCTTTTTCACTTTGCAAACTTAAATCCCCCCCCATAAGGTGGGCCAAGCTTTTAGAGATGGACAAGCCTAAGCCGGTACCGCCATATAATCGGGTGGTAGAGGTATCGGCCTGCGTAAAGGCATCAAATATTTTCTCTTGTTCTTTTTTATCCAAGCCTATTCCGCTATCTAACACACTAAAAACAACCTGATTGTGTGCGAAAGACACCTCTATGCGTACCCAGCCTTTTTCAGTGAACTTAATGGCGTTGCTGCATAAGTTTAATAACACTTGTTTTAAACGGGTGGGGTCTGTTTTGATTAACTGCGGAATTGGGTGCTGAATTTTCATCTCAAAATTTAAAGATTGTTCGCTGCAATTTAACTGCGCATAGTCTTTCAAGTCACTAAGAATACTGGCCAGTTCAACATCTATTACTTCCAGCTCTACACTGTCGGACTCAATTTTTGAGATATCTAAAATATCATTAATAACCGTTAAAAGATGATTACCACTGCGGATAATGGTTTGTAAAAAGCTATCTTTTTGAATGTCATCTAGCTGTTTGTCTTGTAATGCTTCGCTGTACCCTAGGATAGCGGTCATGGGAGTACGGATTTCATGGCTCATATTGGCTAAAAATCGCGTCTTTGCTTGTTCACTTTGTTCTGCCTGCTGGCGCGCTACGTTTGCGTCTTCAAACATACGTACATTTTTTATGGCCGTACCCACTTGTACAAGATATTCACTGATGCGTTTTAAATCAGCCTGGTTAAGAGAAAATTGTGTTTCATAATTAATAAAGCTAACACCGGCTACCACTTGGTTTTGAACATATACGGGAAAGGAGGCGATTGAACAACTGGGTTTAACACGATAAAGGCGTTTATCTAACTCCCCTCCTTTGGCCACCATCTCTGGGGTTAAGTGACTGATATTGATAATTCGATTGCCTTCTACGGCACTTACAAATATGCAGTTTTTATCTTTCTCTAAATCCATTTCCATAAACTTAAAGGCATTTTCTTGCTCTTCGGTTAAGGCCGAACCATAAGCCCCTTCTATCATTAATCGATCTCGATTTTTTGAGTATGACACTACAAATAAAGACTCAAATGGATATATTTTCTCTAGTGTGTGCATCACTCCTTTCATAATAGTATCCAGATCTAAAGAACTGTTTACCGCTAACGCCAATTGATTAATAAGCTCCAAGTCTTGCTGGCGTGCACTCAGACGTGTTTTATTTTTGCGTAAACTACTGCTTGTTTTATATGCAGCCGCCCCCAAGCTGAAGGTAAACAACACCATACCCGCTGATGCCAATAGCATAGCCATATCATTAAGCTCAGACCGGTATTCAAAGCCATTAAAGAGTCCGCCGGCTAATAACCCCAATACTTGAAACATTATTCCGTAGAGAAAGGTTTTATGGCCACCGGCTGCCAGATTTGTCATGTTAGTAGAGCTTATAAACAACGCCACTAGGAAGGGATTAAACCCCCATAACGCCACGGAAAATCCGTATAAAAAAGAGTCTGTAAATATGTTTCGATTTTCTTGCTGCGAGGTATGCGTAAAGAAATAAGCGACATGGGGATAAACAAGAGTATGCGCAATGACTATCGCCCACTGCCAAGGACTGACATCACTGTCCCAAAAAATAATTAAATGCAAAGACAGCACCACTAAGCAGGCGGTGACGCGCAATGAGTAATTACTGCCAACAACAGTAGATTTGTTAGAGGAGGGGCGAGCCTTGCCCATGAAATATCCTAATTATGTGAGTTGAAGCCTTACAAGTATAACAAAGGTGCCGCTAAGCTGGGGATTAAATAGCAGTTTATGTGACTAATAGAGCAGACTGATATGAGTCATAAATTCCATTACCCTTTTAAAAGTCTTAATACATCTTGCTGCTGGATGTTGGCTTGACCTTGAACCGCTATTGCCACCTTTAATTGGACTTCATTTTTAGTTTTCTCAGAAATCGTTTTAGCAAAATCAGTATCGCGTATGCGACTACTGGCTGCTTGGTTCGCCTCACTTTTTAACGCTAAAAACTCGGTATTATTTTGTAAGCTAGATTGCACTGCGCCCAGCTCACTGCGCCGAGCACTAAGTGCCTCTAGAGCTGCATCTATGCCCGATATATCTAACTCTCCAACGTCATCCAAGACTTTACCCGCCAAGTCTTGTGTATTTATCGTTATTTGATCACCCGCATTCGGACCCGATTGAATACCGATCTGGCCCTCTTTAAAAAGTTTTTGGCCATTAAACTCACTATCACTAAAAACCTGCTCCACCGCTTGCAGGCGTTGCTCTATTTCCCCTTGCAAGGCTTGGGTGTCACTCTTAGTTAATATGCCGTTTTCTTGCTGCACCTTAAGCTCACGAATACGCTGAAGCTGCTCGGTTACATTACCAAGAGCAGCCTCTTCCACCTGAAGCCGGGAAATACCATCTAAACTATTACGTATTGCTGCCTTAAAACCACGATTCTGTGTATCCAAGCCGGTTGTTATCACCAATCCGGCTGCATCGTCTTTGGCACTATTAATACGCTGACCACTGGCTAAGCGCTGTGATTGGGTTTGTAGTGACGATTGAGCCCGATCTAAAGAACGAGCAATACCACTATTATGTACCTGCATAATTAGCCCTCGTACTGAACCTGCGAATTAAGAAGCCTATTCATGTTTTGAATCCTTCCACCCACAGTCATAGACTCTTAGTTTAACGCTAAAGGCGTCATACGGAGAAATAACAAAAAAGCGCTATGCTTACTAGATTAATTCACATTTCATTATAGGCAGGCCGAATTGCACATTTTGATCGCTGTTCTGCTAACTTGGGTCATTTACCTTGCAAAAAATGCCGTTTATATTGCTGTCATCATAAAAGGAATCCACCATGAGCCAATACCCTCACCTGCTTGAACCATTAGATCTAGGTTTTACTACACTTAAAAACCGAGTATTAATGGGCTCAATGCACACTGGCCTTGAAGATCGTCCTTGGCACTTTAACCAATTAGCTGAATACTTTGCCGAGCGTGCCCGTGGTGGCGTTGGCCTTATAATCACCGGCGGCTTTGCCCCTAACCGTCGTGGCGAATTATTACCTTTGGGTTCGCGTTTAAGCAGCTTATTGCAGGTCGGCATGCACAAAAAAGTGACGTCTAGAGTGCATGACGCGGGCGGGAAAATTTGTTTGCAAATTCTGCATGCTGGCCGTTACGGCTACACACCTTATAACGTAGCGCCCTCTGCCATAAAGTCACCTATAACTCCCTTTAAACCTAAAGCGTTATCAACTAAAGCCGTTTATAAAACCATTACACATTATGGCCGTTGCGCCAAATTAGCCCAAAAATCGGGTTACGACGGTGTGGAGGTCATGGGCTCAGAAGGCTATTTAATTACTCAGTTTCTTAATGCCCGAACCAACCAAAGAGATGATGAATTTGGCGGGACTTATGAAAACCGTATGCGCTTGCCGCTGGAAATTGTGCGCACCATTCGCAAAGAAGTGGGTGAGAACTTCATAATTATCTTCCGTCTATCTATGATCGATTTAGTGGAAGGGGCATCTAACATGGAAGAAGTTATTACCCTTGCACAAGAATTAGAAAAAGCGGGTGTGACTATTTTAAATTCGGGTATTGGCTGGCACGAAGCCCGAGTCCCCACCATTGTAACCTCTGTGCCTAGGGCAGCTTTTGTAGACCCCAGCGCACGAGTTAAAGCCGCGGTGAATATTCCTGTTGTCGCCTCAAATCGCATAAACATGCCCGATACCGCCGAAGAGATTATCTCATCCGGCAAAGCCGACATGGTGTCGATGGCGCGTCCATTTTTAGCCGACAGCGAATGGGTAAATAAAGCCGCCCAAGGCCGCACAGATGAAATTAATACCTGCATAGCGTGTAACCAAGCCTGTTTGGATCATACCTTTCAAGCCAAACGCGCCAGTTGCCTAGTGAACCCTAGGGCCTGCCATGAAACTGAATTACTGTATACGCCAACCCATAAAGCCAAACGTGTCGCTGTAGTAGGGGCCGGCCCTGCTGGATTAGCGTGTGCCACCGTAGCCGCACAACGAGGCCATAACGTGACCTTATTTGAAGCCCGTGACAGCATAGGTGGCCAATTTACTTTTGCCAGTAAGGTGCCAGGAAAAGAAGAATTTTTGGAAACCATTCGTTACTACAAGAAGATGATTGAAGTTCACAACATTGATTTGAAACTTAATACCTGGGTCGCCGCACAAGACTTAAAGGATGCCGGTTTTGACGAAATTGTGGTTTCCACCGGCGTTGCACCGCGCATACCCAATATGCCCGGCATAGATCATGAAAAAGTGGTGTCATATCAAGAACTACTAGGCAAAGAGCTTAAGTTGGGTAAATCGGTGGCCATTATGGGCGCAGGTGGCATTGGCTTTGATGTGGGTGAATACTTAAGCCATCAAGGACCATCGCTTACTGAAAATAAAGAAGCTTGGTTCAAAGAATGGGGGGTGGATATCGACAATAAAACCTCTGGTGGCCTTGCCGCGATGGAAATTGAAAACTCCCCTCGCAAGCTTTATCTATTACAACGTAAAACCAGCTCTTTAGGTCGTGGCTTAAATAAAACATCAGGTTGGGTACACAGAGCCGTACTTAAAATGAAGCAGGTAGAGATGATTGGCGGAGTGGGCTATAACAAAATTGATGATGACGGCCTGCACATTACCATCAGTAATCAGGACGGTGACGTATTGGAAGAGCGGGTTTTAGATGTTGACCATATTGTATTGTGCGCCGGACAAATCAGTGTGAGCGAACTATATAAGGAGTTACAAGGTAATCATGACCATAACTTTGGCCTGCACTTAGTGGGTGGCGCTGAATTTGCTGGTGAACTGGACGCTAAGCGAGCTATAAAGTTAGCATCTGAGTTAGCTGCTACGCTTTAATTTGCCATTTAACTGGAGTCAACGCGTACCATAAGGCCAGCATCTGATTTGGCTGCTACGCTTAAATTTCCGCCTCCCTGATTACTCGTGACTAGGGGGAATAGCCCCACCCTTCGGTGTGCAGTTTAAGGCCATGTTCAATATGGCCTTATTTGTCCGCCCAACGGGGATTCTGTGGAAAATTTAAGCAAACATCTGTATGCTCAACGCTTTTTTTAAAGGGTGCCGTTATGGTTCGTTCAGTTCGATATATCCTTTTAGGCGTAATATTTACCTTTGGCTCGTTGCTGGGAATATTAGTTGGCCTAGTTCGCCCTTTTAACCCCACCAATAGCCGCTGGTGCGCTCAAATCTACGCATTCTTTGGCCTTCCCACTCTTGGCATCAAAGTAGAGCGCTATGGGCTTGAAAACTACCCTACAGATAAAGCGTTCATTGTTGTCGCCAATCACCAGAGTAACTGGGATTTGTTTATCGTTGGCAGCGCTGTCCCTAACCGCATGGTGAGCCTAGGTAAAAAAAGCCTTAAATGGGTGCCATTATTTGGCCAACTATATTGGTTAGCGGGCAACATTTTAGTGGATCGTGGTAACAGCAAAAAGGCCATGGAAGCCATGGAAATCACTAAAAAAGCGCTGACTCAAAATAATACTAATATTTGGTTTTTTGCTGAAGGCACCCGCAACAAGGGTAAAAACATGCTGCCCTTTAAAAAAGGCGCCTTTGTGACCGCTCTTAATGCGGGTGTGCCTATCGTACGCGTATGTACAAGCTCTTACCTTAACGGCTTTAGCATGGATAAACTGAACAATGGCACCGCTAAAGTCAAAGTGTTGCCTGCCATCGAAACGAAAGACTTAACCATGAGTGACTTAGACGCACTTATGCAACAATGCCGCGACAGCATGATGGAAGTGATTCAAGAACTGGATAATCCCGTTACAGCAACGGCTACCACCCACTAGTTTAGCTCGTTACTTCCGTAAACTATCAAGGCCCTATTGCAGGGCCTTTTTTATGCCCATCAAAACCCTCATTTACTTGCTAACACCTCAATTGAGACCTTTACTTTTAAGAGGCTCAATTAAGGAAACCCTATGAGCGATGACATCACCTTAAGTGAAGAGCAAAGAGACTGTTATCAAGAAATAACGAATGTGGCCATGGGGCAAGCTGCAGACCGCCTTGCACGCTTATTAAAGGTTTACGTCACCCTGCCTATTCCCAATGTAAACATCATCGAAATCAACGAGTTTAAGATGACACTTAAGGCCCTTGAAGGAGCAACGTCGGTGAGTGCTGTCTGTCAGGGTTTTATTGGCACAGGGATCGCTGGAGAGGCGTTACTTATTTTCAATGACGCCAGTTTTTCCGACATTTCTGAATTACTCAAGTATCCAGGGGACTTAGATGAACACGAAGAATTAGAGATCCTCATGGATGTGGCCAATGTTCTCAATGGCGCCTGCATTCAAGGTATTGGTAATCAATTGGATATAAAATTCAGCCAAAGCCACCCTGTTATTTTAGGTCAGCATTGCACTATCGCTGAACTCATTGAAGAACAAGAAAATCGCTGGAAAAGGACTATGGCCATCGAGATAAACTACAACATTGATGAGCATAAAATTAACTGCGACCTATTGCTTTTATTCACTGAAAAAAGTGTCGTCCATATGAATCGCTTAATTAGCTTTCTACTGGAGGATTAAATGACCACGTCCATTCAGGAAGATACAGAATTTCATTGGTTAATGGCCATCTTGCAAACGATAGATGTGGGACTGGTGGTACTGGATAGAGAATACAATATAAAGCTATGGAACGGCTTTATGGAGAATCACTCGGGTTTAAGGCCTGATGAGACCAAAGGGGAGAACCTATTTAAGTTATTTAGTGAAATAGATAAAGAGTGGTTTGAAAGAAAGGCCGAAGCGGTTTTTTTACTCAATACACCTGCATTTACAATACATGAACAACGCCCTTACCTGTTCAAGTTTTTTAATAACCGCCCGATTACAGGCCGCACCGATACTATGTATCAAAACGCCACCATTTTACCTTTAAACAATAGCGACGGCACGACCGATCACATTTGCTTAATTATTTACGATGCAACCAATGCCGCCATGCATAAGCTAGCTTTAGATAGATGCCAATCTAATATGAAAGATTAACAAACCTGAAATGCACCCTAGTGCTTTCTAAATAACACCTATCTCAGGATCAATATTGGCAATAGATTGCTGAAGCCTTTCGCCTAACTTTACATTTTTATTCATCTCAGTGACGATTCGCTCCACATGATGCTCCAACACCCCAAGCTCCTTCACAAGGCTCGCATGGGCTAGATCATAATCATCCCCATGTTGCAGGTTCCGAGTTTTCGCCAGTAGCTTCTTAATATATTGCAGCTGATGATTAAACACAGTATTGGCTTTGTGAGCATTACGCTCCACTAAACTTGCTTGTTTATATAAGGCCTCTAGATGGCCTGGGGCCAACTGTTTTGATGTACTGGAGTCACCATTTTGTGGTGAAGGCTGCGCATATTTACTCACCCCATACAAACTTAAAAACGACGCCACATAGCTAAGCAGTAATGCCAACCAGTCTACCGGCACCTGCTCATACAAAGCAGGCCATTGGTGGATAAGGGTAATGACGCTGCCTAAAATTAACGACAGCTTAATAATATTCAAAATAGACATGAGTTTCTCCATTGATGAGCATCATACTCATTTAGGCTTTATCTTCAGTGAAAGCCTGCACAATCCTTGTACTTCTATTTTATATTTTAGTGATTTAGCTATTGGGGAAGTTAAGCCAACCTAGATTTGTTGCAATAATACATCCCCAAATCACCACCACTTGAGCCAAACTAAAAAATACTGCTGCACTGGCGATGTCTTTAGATGCACCCGACAAGTCATGACGCTCACTGCCAATTCGATCAATAGCGTATTCGATAGAGGTGTTAAGTAACTCCGTTATCACCACTATAAACAAACTGATCAGCATAGCCAAAAGCTGGCCTAAGCTGTGCGCCAATACAAATGCTAAGGGCACCAATATAATGGCCAGCATAAACTCCTGACGAAAGGCCGCCTCTGTAGTCCATGCTCGCTTTATGCCCTTAAACGAATAACCGGTGGCATTAAAAATACGCGCAATTCCGCTGGCGGTAAATTTTTTATGTTCCATATTATACTTCTCTAGTATGTGGCCTGTGAGCACTGTTAAGTTTATACAGGCCCAAAATCAGCGCACACCCTACCCTGCGAGAAGGTGTTAAACAAGTTTTAGTGTTGCACAAATAGCAACCACTTAACAGGATGGCAGGCCTAGGCCCTGACCGTAAATCAATAAGAGCTTGACCCTTGGCGTCAAACCCAGTTTGCTAGGGGGAAATATTTACAAGCTATGAATAAAATGAATTACTTTAAACACTCTATTCCACCCATAAGCTGGGTAATTTATACCTTGTGCGGCTTAATTTGTGCGTTTTTTATTAGCTGGATATTACTGGCCAAAGTGAATTTTGCCTATGCATGGCTTCATGATGCCATGGATATTCAACAGCACAGCCGCCAATATGGGCCACAAAACCGTTACCGCCACAGCTTTCAATACACCAACAAAACTGAACATATACGTTTGTTTTCAGCGATCAATACCGCCATACACAACCAAGGCACTGGCCTTTCCGCCATTCAATACCATCATTCAAATGGCAGCATGATCGATAATCTATTGCATCGTGCCGAGATTATTCACTTAAAGGATGTTGCCAATTTACTGGATGTACTGAAATACCTAGGTGCGGGAGCCACTCTTATATGGCTTATGTTGGCTGCTATTTATCGTTTTAAATTATTGCCTGAACCCAACCTAAAGCAACAAACTAAAAGCATTATGTCTTTAGTTGGCTTGATAGCCTTAGTGGTGTTTATTATCGGGCCTGTGAGTGTTTTTTATACATTTCATGAGTGGGTATTTCCACACAACCATCAGTGGTTCTTTTATTATCAGGAATCACTCATGACCATATTAATGAAAGCACCCGACCTGTTTGGCTTCATCGCTATTTTACTCACCTCACTGGCCCTAATAATATTTCTATGCATTAACCTGGCAGTGCACTCCCTTAACGCTAGATATCCGTATTTAAAATAAAGTCATTGAGCATACTTCGTGTCGGGTTAGCTGGTTTTTATTTTGGCCAGTTTAGTCCCCAAGGAGTGGCCCATTCCTTTAGTGCGCCTTCAACCTCAGTTGAACTGAATTTTTCGCCGTTATTCAATGGCAGTACAAATTCATATTGAGAGTCTAGGTAGTTAAAGCGTAAAGCAAAGGCATGTAAATACATTCGATCAGAATTTTTAGCCGCATAAAGTTCATCGCCAATAATCGCAGCCCCCAGGGATTTAAGCGCCACCCTTAATTGATGGGTTTTACCTGTTTTGGGTTTTAATAAACACAACCTTAAACCAGAGCCGATACTTTTAGAGAAGAATTGAGTAACCGCTGGATTATCATGGCTTTTAAGCAACTTATAACTGCCCCGCCGTGACTTGGCCATATCGCCAGCTACTTTACCTTGTTTCTTTTTTAACGTGCTTGGGCAAATAGCCAAATAATATTTTTCGACTTTCTTTTCGCTGAATAACTGGCATAGCTTGGCACAGCTTGATTTAGATCTGGCCACCAGTATTAAGCCAGAGGTGAGTTTATCCAGCCTATGTACCGGCCATACATCACAGCCTAATTGAGCGCGCAACACACTTATAAAACCTAATTCATCCGCTTCATTATGAAAGCCCATTCCGGCAGGTTTATCACACAACCACCAATCAACATGCTCATATACAATACTTATCTCTGACACTTATATTCCTAAAGGTAAAATGAAGGCAACGCATTTTTATGGGCAATGACACCCGCGCCCTTTAAAGGCTAGATCCTTGCCCATGCTTTATTTTTTGCTCCTCGGTAATTGCATCCTGCATTACTCTAATACACCACATCCCTGTGGCTATGCAAGAATAAGATACCGGCCATCCCTGGCCATGCCTTAAAATATTGCTCCTGCAATTTTAAGATACGACCCATCCCTGGGCATAAAAAAACCGCAGTATAACTGCGGTTTTATATTTAACAAAACTACCAGTGTGTATTAGAAGTTTTCAGCAGGCTTAGTATCGCCATGTCGAGCCTTGTGCTTAGCAATAATCGCTTCTGGTCGTAACAAGTAACGAGACAGAGCTGGTAATAATACTAGTGCACCAATCATGTTCCAAATAAACATAAAGGTTAATAAGATCCCCATGTCAGCCTGGAATTTAATAGGTGACCAGATCCAAGTACCTACACCAATGGCCAGCGTCAATCCTGTGAAACTTACCGCTTTACCGGTCGTTTTTAAGGTTTGTAGGAATGCATCGTGTAAGTCTTTACCTTCGATAAGCAGCGCCTCAAGGCGGCTATAGATATAGATACCATAATCCACACCAATACCCACACCCAGTGCAATTACCGGTAAAGTTGCAACTTTAACACCAATACCCATTTGAGCCATTAGTGCCTGACACAAGATAGAAGTGAGTGCCAAAGGCGTAATAATACATAACACCGCACGAGCTGAACGGAAGGTAATGAAGCACAACACTGAAACCACTACATATACGAAGATCAGCATTAAGTTTTGTGCTTTAGCAATTACTTGATTAGTCGCACTTTCAACACCTGCATTACCTGAAGCTAGCTTAAACTTTATAGCATCATTTAGTTCATAGCCTTGAGCAAATTCATCAGCCACCTTAAGCACTCGCTCTAACGTTTCGGCTTTGTGATCATTTAAGAACACGATGACAGGAACCATAGAACAAGATGGATTTAGCATGCCGCTTGGTGCGCGCTGAACACTAGAGTTTAATACATTTTGATTGCGTGATAATGCCGTCCACTTTGGATTGCCTTCATTCATGGCCTTGGACATGTACTTAGCAACAGTAGAAAGGGAAATAGTTGATTGAACACCGTCAACATTCTCCATGGTCCACATTAAGCGATCAATGGCATCAAGCGCTTCAAAGCTTGCACATTTCTCATCAGGCGTTTCTGCCATTATTACCAATACATCAGAGCTGGTAGAGAAATTTTCTACAACAAAGGCATTGTCTTTGTTGTAGCGACTGTCTTGACGAAGTTCAGGCGCGCCTTTATCAAGGTCACCAATTTTAAGATTCTGACTACCCACCACGCCACCAATAGCCAAAACAACGGATACTAGGATAGCGACAATAGCAAAATTGGGTTTAGTGAACTTAGCAATGAAACGCCACATGGCTGGCTCGTGATTTTCATTTTTCTTCGCATGGTTCACGCCAGACTTACTAATACCGACATAGGACATCAGTAGTGGCAACATCAATAAGTTAGTGACAATGATAACCGCCACTCCAATAGATGCCGCTATAGCCAACTCTTGGATAACATTAATACTGATAAACAAAAGAGTTAAGAAACCAATAGCATCTGAAATAAGTGCCAACATACCCGGAACATATAATCCGCGGAAAGCCAGTCGAGCTGCCATTTCTCGGTTCGCGCCTTTACCTGCTTCAATGGCAATGCCGTTAATGATTTGCACGCCATGACTAATACCAATGGCAAAAACTAAGAAAGGCACCAACATAGAATATGGGTCAATACCAAAACCAATAAGATTCAATATTCCTAACTGCCAAACAACCGCAATTACAGAACATACCACAGGAATGATCGTGCCTTTTGGGCATCGAGAATAAATAAACAACAAGAAAGAAGTAATGAATATTGCTACCAAGAAGAAAATAGCAACATTTAGTGCGCCGTCCATTAAGTCAGCCATTTTCTTAGGGAAACCAATAATATGAATAGCTACCTGATCACTGCTGTATTTATCGCGTACTTTTTCTTCTAAAGCCTTTGCAAGCTCCTGAGGATTTAAAGCAGTACCCGTCTCAGGGTCTTGTGCGTATAAAGGCACATCTAGCATGGTTGACGTAAAGTTATTAGAAACTAAACGACCAATTTGACCTGATTTAATTACGTTTTCACGCAACTGATTTATGCTTTCTTCACTGCCATTATAGGTAGCAGGAATAACTGGGCCACCCTGAAAACCTTCTTCAGTTACTTCACTCCAACGTACATTGGGTGTCCAAAGTGATTTTAATTTAGAACGGTCAGCGCCCTTAATAAAGAAAACTTCATCATTAATTTGACGAAGCGTTTCCATGTATTGAGCGTTAAAGATGTCACCATTTTTACTGGCTACAACAACCTTTATATTGTTCAAACCACTGCTTAGGTCACTGGCATGACGCATGTGGTTTTGAATATACTCATGATCAAGCGGAATATATTTTTCTGAGCGAGAGTCTAAGCCCACTTGAGCCGCGTTGTACCCCAAGAATACAGTCAAGGCCAATAGGATGAACAAGAACAAACCACGAGCACCAAATAACATGCGCTCTAGGAAAGGCTCTGTGCCTGGGCTAATAATATAGTGTTCTGGTTCTGTTTTAGGCAATTCTTTGTGAGTCATTTTTTTCTCCTAGCCTTCAATACTGGTAATAGTGATAGGCATGCGCTCACCGAGTTTATCTAGCAATTCAACACCTCTAGAACCTACAATTACAAAATGGCCAGCCTTGCTTTCAACAATGGCCGCAGCTCCGCTACGACCTTTACGAATAGTACTTTCCCATTTACGTCCAAGGTCAATACCCTTAATAAAAGCACCACCATTACCCACAATATAAGCCACTCGACCAAGACGATCGGTTGCACCAATTAGGCTTTGCTGTGTTTTAGTGTCCATTAATTTCCAACTGCTACCAAAATTATCGCTGCGCGCTACGTTGCCGCGTAAACCATAGGCAAGTAAAACACCCTGCTTAGTTAAGCTACTGATACCAAAAAAAGATCCCTCATACGGACTAAACATTTGCTCCCAGTCATCACCACCATTCTGAGTACGCAGCATTAAACCGGCTTCGCCAACGATCATCATACGCTCACCACCGACATGGGTAATGGCATTCAAATGAAAGCGATCAGGGTTTTCTACATGACCTGACCAGTCATTCCATGTGCTTCCACCGTCGGTAGATTTAAAAATCATACCGTAAGCGCCTACCACATAGCCTTCATGATTGTTTTTAAACCAAACATCCAATAACGGCTTAGTTGATTTATCTTCAAAATCGATTTCAGCATCTTCAAGTGCGTAAGTCGCATTTTCCAACTGCTCTTCTGCCAACTCGATGCGATCTTCATTACCTAAAACATTGGCCTTACTAAGCTCGCCTTCCAACTGAGCCTTTACAACTTTGGCTTGCGCTAACACCATGCTATTGGCTTCAAAACCATCCAATTGCTTAACCCAAGTAATGCCTGCGTCTTGTGTCTTTAATACCACGGCATCGTGACCTACGGCCCAGCCTGTTAGCTCATCGATGAAATAAATGCTGGTTAGGGTACTCATAACCGGAACATCAGACTGAGTCCAACTAGTACCATCATCATCACTGATAATAATATGACCACGTTCACCCACCGCTATTAAGCGATCGCCTGCTAAGGTTACATCTAACAATAGAGATGTAGGGGCCTTTAAGGTCTTTATGGCGGGAGTTTGCAAAGGATCCTGCCATTCCCCTTGCGCCTGAGCCTGCAAAGAAGTTAAACCGATTGTCGCTACTAAAGCACCGCCACCCATTATGCGGGTAGCACACCCCAGCATAGTGCGCACTGATTTCAGTGGTCGCATCAGATGATCTCCAAATTTCATTTTGTTATATTTAAAAATTAAACAGCGGCCGAAGCCGCTGATTTATCGCCTAAATTATTTTTATTATCGACCGCGTCTGCGTAATTCTTGCGGCGTAAAGTAGCGAGGACCTGGAGACACTTTACTAAAGTCAATCGTCGTCCGTTCTTCATTATCCATACCCTGAACATGGTATCGGCGGGCTTGAACATCATGAAATACATCCATACTTGTCCAAATGCCGGGCAGTTCATAGTAGTTCTTTAAGTAAGCCATACTTACACGCCACAACTCGCCACGTTCGTCATACTGATCGATAACGGCAGCTCCCCAGCTGTCTTCATCGATGTAAAAACGACGCTTGTGGTATATATGACGCTTACCTTCTTTTAAAGTTGCCTCCACCACCCAAACTCGGTGTTTTTCATAGCGAGTATATTCAGGGTTAAGATGGCCTGGCTGTAATAACTGCTTGTAGGATACTTCTGGAGACCCTACTCGATAGTTATTATAAGGAATAAAAATTTCCTGTTTGTTAATTAGCTTCCAGTTATATCGATCTGGAGACCCGTTATACATGTCGGTTTCATCAATGGTACGCAATCCATCAGCTGCAGCCACTGGCGTGTCATACGCTAAGTTAGGCGCCTTACGAACACGGCGTTGCCCTGCGTTATAACCCCAAGCACGGCGAGGCTCTTTTAATTGGTTCATGGTTTCATGAGCCAATACTGCACCGCCAGCTAATCGGGCTGGTGCTTTAGTAAAAGAAAGATAATGAATAAGAACGTTATCCAAAGCTTCTACTGTCATGCCACGCTTGTAATAGTTGTAGTCAATTTCAGCTTGAGTTGTGATAAGACTGTAATCACCATCACGCTGCACCGCCACTTCAGAGGCTCGACGTACAGCATATTCACCACGCCAGCGCGTATTATGATTCCAAATTATTTCTAGGCCGCTTTGTGGAATTGGAAAAGGAATACCACCAATAGCGTCTTTTATACCGTATCCACCATCCACTAAGGTGGCAGATTGTGCATTGTTGTAGGTATTGTCATCGATCCACTGGGGCGTTGCAGCCGTACGGCGCGATTTGAAAATGGGCATTTTATACGTATCGGGATACGTCTTAAACAGGGCTTTTTGACCTTCAGTTAAGAATTTATCGTATTGAGCCATATTCTTAGCGGTAACCGTAAAAAGTGGCTGATCACCTGGAAATGGATCGGGGTGGTGTTGACCCGGTTGCTTATAAGAAGAGGGTGGAAATTGGATTCCACCGCGCCATTCAGGAATAGAGCCGTCGCTGTTGCCAGCCCGCTCGCCACCTAATGGGGTAAGTGTTGTACGTAATTTATCGGCTTGTTGCTTACTTACTTTTGCTTGCGCCATGGGGGTGAGTCCCAAGCTAATGCACAATCCTGCAAGTAAAATATTCGTTTTTTTCATTTTTATTATACCTCCAGTTAAGACTCAGGAGGTCTTAACTGTTATTTCTCAAAGCTGGTACAAGTGTACCCTCTGCTGAGTATGGTTTTTATTATTCGCGTAGCATACTAAATAAAATCGGTTCCGTACAACCGATTACGCCATGGTTGTGTATTTTCGTACCAAAAAGTCATTCAACCTAAACTACTAGACTCTTACTGACCACTTCGTACACATCCTTGGACAAATTACCATGGCCTAAAATCTTTTCTAAGGCCAGTTTCATCTTCTGGCCACTTTCCACATTTAATCGTTTCCATTTAGTCAGCGGCCCTAACAATCGAGAGGCGATTTGTGGATTAAGCGCATCCAGCTCAATAATTCTGTCCGCTAACCAACTATAGCCTTGCCCTCCCTCAGCATGAAAATGCTTTAAATTTTGACCGGCAAATACACCAATGACAGAACGCACCTTATTAGGGTTTTTCATATCAAATGCTTCATGCGTCAACAATTGGTTGCACGCCTCAACACCTTGCAAGTAATCACTACTAGATTGAATACTCAACCACAGGTTAATCACTAACGGCTCATGACGCCACTGCTGATAAAATTTGTTTAATACTGCCTCTGCCGCTTCCTGAAAGGGACTATTAACGATGGCTACTAGAGCTGCACTTTGGTCGGTCATATTGTCGGCTGCATTAAATTGCGTTGTCGCCAGTGTTAAATACTGCTCTTGACCACTCTCGGTTAAGTATTGTAAACATAAGTTCTTTAAAGTGCGCTGTGCCATAGCGCCAGATTCTGGTCTGTATACGCCATCATTGCAATTTTCATGGTAAACCTTCCTAAACTGCCCATGCAACTCACTGGCTAAGGTATTTTTTACAAACCTTTTAGCGGCGTCTAATGCGTGTACATGGGCGGGCTTTTGCTGCTCCATCAGAAATGCCACACTGGGTAACGTGAGCATTTTAACCACCATGGCTTTATCTAGGTC
The DNA here is from genome assembly GCA_029938135.1 of Bermanella sp. Lineage (GTDB taxonomy): Bacteria > Pseudomonadota > Gammaproteobacteria > Pseudomonadales > Oceanobacteraceae > Bermanella. Next base: position 17,661 of record JAPYOO010000049.1, read on the forward strand.
ACTTTGATTGAGTATTTCACGGAATACCGTCAATAGCCTTTCATCTAGAGCTAACTCTTCTTCGGCCAATACTCTATCGGCCAACTCTAGAATTATGTCTGTGGCCAGCGCTTGGCCGGCATCCCAGCGATTAAAACCGTCACTATCAAATGCCATTAAAAACAATAATTGCTCACGAGAATACGAGTACTGCAGTTTAACCGGCGCACTTAAACCGCGCAGTAGCGAGGGCACTACTGGTGAGGAAACACCTGAAAATACAAATGTTTGCTGCGCCTGTTTTAAGCTAATAACGGACGTTTCTGCATTAAAATCGGTACTGTTTTCACACTGTAATAACACTTCACTGCCATCTTGACACAGCAAACCAATTTGCACAGGGATGTGAAAAGGCGCTTTATCACTTGATTCAGGCGTATTTGGGCAGGACTGATTAAATGTAATCTGGTATTCCTGTTTGGCTTCATCATAACGGTCTGTCACCACGACTTTGGGGGTGCCCGCTTGATGGTACCAATTACGAAATTGAGCCAAATCAATGCCACTGGCATCTTCCATAGCTACCACAAAATCATTCGTTGTTACCGCTTCGCCGTCATGGCGAGAAAAGTACAAATCTGAGCCTTTACGAAATAATGCAGCCCCCAATAAGTTATGAATCATACGCACAACTTCTGCGCCTTTCTCATAAATAGTAACCGTGTAAAAATTAGATATTTCAATAAAAGAAGCCGGTAAAATGGCGTGGGCCATAGGGCCTGCATCTTCAGCAAACTGAACGGTCCTTAACATCGTGGCATCTTCAATGCGCTTTACCGTGCTGGATCCCATGTCAGCCGAAAAACAGGCGTCCCTGAAAACCGTAAAGCCCTCTTTAAGGCTTAACTGAAACCAGTCACGACAGGTCACTCGATTACCCGACCAATTATGAAAATACTCGTGAGCCACTATCGCTTCGATACGCTGATAGGCAGCATCGGTGGCCGTCTTAGGATTAGCTAAAACACAGGAAGAGTTAAATATATTTAAACTCTTATTTTCCATAGCCCCCATATTAAAATCATCAACTGCGACAATATTAAAGATATTTAAATCGTATTCTCGACCGTACACCTCTTCATCCCACTTCATGGCCCGCTTAAGAGAGTCCATGGCGTAATCGCATTTATCACTATTTTGCGACTCCACATAAATTCGCAATGCTACGTCAGTACCCGACATAGTCTTAAAATTATCTTCTATGAACTGTAAATCCCCGGCCACTAATGCAAACAGATAACAGGGTTTTTTATGAGGGTCTTGCCAAATAGTCATATGGCGGCCGCCAGGTAATTCTTCGCTAGCCGTCATATTCCCGTTGGATAGTAGTACTGGGTATTTTTGTTTATCGGCAATAATTTTGACTTCAAATACACTCATAACGTCGGGACGATCTAAGTAATAAGTAATACGCCTAAACCCTTCCGCCTCACACTGCGTACAAAACATTTTGCTGGATTTATACAAGCCTTCAAGTGCCGTATTCTTCTGTGGATAGATACGGGTCTTAATAGATAAAATAAAACTGTCAGGCAGTTCATTTATCGTTAAATACTCCGCATTGGTCGTGTATTGCTGTGCATTTAACGCTTTTCCATCCACAGCCACACTAAGCAATTCAAGTTCATGACCATTTAAAACTAACGGAGCCACCTGTTGCTGTGTATTTCTGGTAACAGATAATTCCGACGCGACTATGGTGTGATCTTCAAACAATTCAAAGGTAAGTTTAGTGTGCGAGATAAAGTAGTTAGGCGCCTGATAATCTTTTAGGTAAATAGCCTGTGGGGATGCGTCTTTCATGTTTCTATTCCTTTTGAACACCGTCAAAAAAGGTGTCCTTTATTCAATTTTGGCTATCTACACACGTTAATTAACATGTACCCATTACAACAGTCACTCAAAAAACATCACTAACAATCAATGGCTACGAGGTAGGAGGTATACTTACGCAAATTAATAACCCCAGTATCAAGCAGTAAATACTGCCCTTTAATCCCCATTAGTTTACCTTCAACTATTGGGGTTTTATCTAAATTAAAACTGACAACCTTAGTAGGATATTCGACAACTGGGTAACGAAAATCCACTTGCTGAGCATCATAAAGCAACTGCACACCGAGCAAGCCGTACTCACCTTGCAGCTCTTCTATTTCTTCATGGCACACTTCAAATAATTCATCACGTTTTAGCGATAAATCTAAATCTTCGGCATCCTGTTTTAATAAAGTACGCCAATTTGTTTTGTCACTCACATGTTGCTTAAAAATAACTTCTAATAATCCTGACAACTGGCGCGTAGCAACCCTAGCAATAGGCAGAGCTTGCATGGCACCTTGATCCAACCACCTAGTCGGTATTTGACTGTGGCGAGTAATGCCCACTTTAATACCCGATGAGTTGGCTAAATACACAATATGATCTTGCATACAAAACTCTTCACCCCACTTAGGGTCGCGACAAGTACCACTGTCGTAATGACACAATTCAGGGCTCATGATGCAGCGATCACACTGTGGTAATTTACTGAAACACGGATAGCAGTACCCTTGTGCGAAACTTTTATTCGTTTTGCGCGAACAGCCTTGGCAAATAACTTCGCCTAAGTACTCTATTCGTATCGGCTGACCGATCTTTTCATTAAGCGGTATTTTCTGATCGTCCAGTCTTACCTGGTACTGAGCAACATCACTTTCACACGATATCGCCATTTTGCTAAGGTGACCTTGGTATTTCATGACTCAATATTCTGCTTATCTATTCAATAATTTTAATGGGCTGAGTGTCATCACTGCTGGCTTTTTTCTTGCGTGTATTGCTCACATCCACATAACCTACACGCTCCGTTTCACTCACATCATTTAAATGCTCAAAGCGAATCATGGCCTCAATACAATGAGCTTTTTGCTCTTTACTCATTTGACGTCCATCACCCCAACGCCCTAGCTCCACGGCTTCTTTCATATTTGAATAAATTTGTGGCGTCATGGAGTTAATTAAATCTTCAATATTCATTTTTTACTTTTACCTTTAGCCACGCTAAATATAATACAGCCATTACTAAGCCACTTACCAACCCACCTACATGGGCTGCATTGGCCACATTAAATAATCCCATGGCAGAAAAAACACCACTAATGCCTAACACAAGCCAGCCGATAGACAAATAAAATAAACCTTTTGGTATACCCAGATTTATCACTTTAAGCTGGTAAATAAACGCCATGCCTATAAAGCCATAAACCACACCCGAAAGACCGCCAAATAAGGGGCCCGAAACAAGTAATTGACTAACATTACCTGCTACCGCTAACACCAGTACTAAGACAATAAAATATAATCGCCCTGTAACCCGCTCCAGCAAGCCCCCTAAATACCAAAATGTCAGGCCATTAAAAATTAAATGTTCAATACTAAAATGCAAAAAGATAGGTGTAATACAGCGCCAAATATTCTGAACCCCCTCATACAAATACCAATCACGTGGGTAATATTGCATCTGCGCCATTAAAAACCATTCGATATGGTGTTCACCCAATTGAGTGATCAACGCCACGAGTAAGGTTAAACACAATACAAGGGTGGTTACCGGAACACGCTTTAAATTACCGATGTTTAGTGCATGCTGGTGAGAGCGACAATAGGCTTGGTAATACTGTTCAATCCCTGGCACTAAAGCTGGGTCATCCACCCACAACTCTAACTGATGATCATTTTCTACCACACTGTGCGCCACGTTCTGTCGAACAAGCTCATCAATTACTGGCTCAATGGCAAAGGCTGGATCAAAAACAATCGCTAACGGCATATTAATTTAATCTTCAATGCGATCGACTCGAACCCAGCAAAATTTATTGGGGTCTAGATGGGTTTCATTATCCATTCGATACGCTGCTAGGCGGCCATATTTCACGGCACTGTAATCAAGGCAGGCAATATTATTGGTAACTGGACCCGGTATGCCTTTCATCCAGTAGTGACCAAAAAATAGAATTTTTTCATCGGGAGAATAATAGTGAAGTTGAGCGCGGTCCTCATCGGTTATGGGCCGTTGGGCAATATCCTCAGGAAGCGGGTCAGGCTGAAATACCACCTCGTCATAAACTTCCGGATTGGTTTCCCAAAATTTTGTACGAAAAAAGTGACGCACAAACCCATCTTTAGCGGTAATACTACGGCCATCAGGGAGCTTTAAGGCAGTCCCCCGAGTTAAGCGATCAACCAAACGCCCAGCAAACGATTCTCGGTCCATGGACGCATGTAAAAATTCTTCATTCATGTGGTTGCTACCCACCGTCGCTTTCATCTCTTGAATAAGCTCATTATCCCAGCAGGCGTGAACCACCCTGAAATGTTCAAATTCTTTGTATATCGGCAGGGTTGTAAACCACGATAAGTGATCACGCCACTCTTGTGGATAGGGTTCAAACTGCTTAAGCGTCTCTTCCACAATAAAGCTATTACGTGAGGTATGCTCACGTAAATGCGGGTAAGGACTACCGGGTCTTGATGGTGTACAAAAGGCCAGCACATTATATTCGTGATTACCCATAATAAGGTGTGCGTGACCCTGTTCCACCATGTCGCGTACCACTGACAACGCAAGCCGGATATTAGGGCCGCGATCAACGATGTCACCAATAAATACCACTTTACGGTTAATATGTTGGTAAACACCGGATTTTTTGCTGTACCCCATTTGCTCAAGTAACGCGCACAAGGTTTTACCACAACCGTGCACATCGCCTATAAGGTCATAGCCCTGTACGCCAACCACCCTAGCCTTCTCCGTTCTGGGCAGCCCAGCCTAATTTATTGCGACATGTAGCGTAAAAATCATGATCTAGTGGGTGAATCAAACGCACTTTATGGGCGTGTTTACGGATAGTAACGGTGTCGCCCGGCGCTGCGGTAATATGCACTTGCCCGTCACAGCTTACCTGCGGGTAAATATCGATTTCAGAGCTGATGGTAATTTTTATTTCGCTGTTAGCATCGACTACTATTGGCCGAGAACTTAGGGTGTGGGGGAACATCGGTACTAACGCCACGGCATCCAATTTGGGATGCATGATAGGACCGCCACCACTTAACGCATAGGCCGTGGAGCCAGTAGGAGTACAGGCAATCATACC
>JAPYOO010000289.1 GCA_029938135.1 Bermanella sp.
TGGGTTGATAGGGGCCGCTTCAATGCGCACCACCACTTGGTTTGAGGTGGGCTTGGACAGCTCAATTTCTTGTAAGGAAACCTCTAGCAGCCCCGTTGAAGAAATCTTGGTAAATAATAGCTTGGATGATGTCATCTATTGAATCTCTACTAAGTTGAGGGTCTTAAAGACTATTGCAGTGAATGTTAGTAAAGTTAGGCCAGACAAGCGAATTCAGAGTTTCTGAATTAATAACCACTAGAGCACTTTAATGCCAAGCCCTAACAGCCTAGGAACATGGTCATGAACCTAATACAGTCCAGTGAACTGCCTCCAAATACGCTCTTACAAAAATACCAGCTAGAAGGCGCCAAAACGGATTGCTATTTTATTGACCTACCTAAACAGGTTTCTCATTGTGAGTATGTGCAGGCGTTTTACACCACAAAATTGTTTAAAGTGGAGCGACACATATTAGCGATGTGTGTACGCAAGCCCTCATCCGATGAGCAAGCAAAGAACCTTGCCCATGGTAAGGAGAGTCACTTTGCTGCATGGAGTGTTGAGCAACAAACACAAAATCAGTTACTTTTGTGTGACTTTTTGGGTAAAACACGGTCGTGGCTCATGAGTGTTACCGATAAAAATAGCGAGGCCACACGTTTGTACTTCGGCTCGGCGGTGGTAGCCAAACAAAAGTCCACCAATGGTGAGGCTAAATTTGGTGTCCTGTTTCAGGCCCTTGGCTTATTTCATCATCTGTACTCAAAAGCGTTATTGAAGGCCGCATATTCTCGCCTATTACGGTAAGTTAACAATATTAGGCTAATCAAGGAGAAATGTATTTTTTGGATTTATGGAATAAAAAGACTGGGCATGAAAAAGGTGGGTTACGGTAAAGATCACTGTAATGCATGTGAAAGGGAGGCAGTGGTTGAAAAGTGGCGTTGGTTCACGTGGTTTCATTTCTTTTGGATACCGTTGATTCCTTTAGGATTTCATCATAATTGGGTGTGCACTTTATGTTTGAAAGATGCAAATGCTCGATATACCTCGGGGATAGTGATAAAAATATTTCTGTTACTCGTTATTTTTAGTGTGACGGCACTTTTGTTTCAACCTAATGCTACCGATGGAATAGAATACGGATGGATAATGAAAACATTGGCGGCATTAATGTTTTTAGGCTCAACATTTTGGGTAATGATGCATAAAAAACAACCCTCAAAAAGTACGCTTAGAGCAAGCATTACCCCTATAGATACACGTACCTGCTTATCTTGTGGTGAACCATTAACGTCAAATCCAAAATTGTTATGTGTTCCGTGTAAGTTAGAAGTATACAAAAAAATAGATTAACAAGATTACGTGAATCATTAAGACCGCTCTTGCCTAGTATATAATCACTTGGCAGGAGCGGGTTCTAGTTTTAGCACCCTACAAATTATTTAGCGCATATTCGGCCAGTATTAACGGTTAGAGCTGACGGCAATATAGCTAAAGCGGCTAAGATGGTGCTGATTAAACGCGCCTATTTTCGCCATAAGGTCTTGATTATTACTGCGAAACAAGGGGCCGTCTTGCGGGGTATTGTAAAAAATCACTACCGCTTCATCAGGGCGAGCCATACCATAGGCATTATTAATACGTACAAAGGCTTCGTTGTTGTAGTGATTTTTACGGGTTTTCGCGATACTTGAAAGCAGCCCTAAATCTTGTTCACGCTGTAGGGGTTTTTCATTGTTGTAATCACTTAGTTTAATAATATAACTTTTGTTTATGCCTGGTTTGGACAAGCCAAACTCACCAAATTGACTCATGGGCCCTTCTACTAACATTAAGTTTTTAGTGGTCTTTTTTAATTGATTTATGATGGCTTCGCTGTGATTCTTTAAAAGCATGTTTTCGCATTCTAATAAAAAGAATGCATTGACGTCTTTTAACTCATAGTCACCCTGGCGTCCTAAAATATTGCCCTCACGGCGTAGCGCACAGCCCAGAATTTTTGTTTGTTCATCAAGCCTTGCCATTAAGAGACTGTGTGTCTTGTCATCATTCACTTTAAACATGGCTATTACCCCCACCGATTTCGCCATGGCCCCGTGACTTGCTAATAGTGCCAAAGATGCAAAGGCCGCTAGTGCGGTAATGCGTAATAATTTTAAACTGCTCATATTATTCTCCAAATAATGTGGTGCTATGTTTAATTACAAAAACTGACTGTTGGTTTTTAATATTTTCACTTCTTTAAAGGCCACCGATCTTAATGGCAATATCGCTTGATACTCTAGATTGGTGAAGGTTTCATGGGCCTTTTGCATCGACGGGTATTCAATCACTAGAATTAAGTGAGGGGTCTGGCCGACTCCTAGGTTCTCGGTGACTTGATGTTTGCTTAATACTACGCCTCCATGGGCTTCGCCATTTGCATTAGAGCGGCGTGAATACTCTTTAAACTCTGGGGTGTTCATCCCGTTTGGGTTAAATGTTGCTTCGATAATAACAATAGTTTTTTCCACGATTTATCCTTTAACGTAATTAGCTAAGTTAAGGTGTAAGACTTAGTAGGGCTATTATTGATGATTATCATTACCAGTAAAAACGAGTATAATTGTTATTATTTTAAGAAATACTTGTGATTGAGGTGGGCATAAACACTTGTAAAGTGCCTTCTATATTTAAACCATATTAGTGAGGCTTTAATGGATTTTAATAAGGCACGTACTTTTGTAGAGGTGGCAGACTGCGGCAATATCACTCAAGCGGCTAATCGTTTGTCTCGCACCCAACAAGCCATTTCATTGCAATTACAGCAACTTGAAGACGAACTAGAACTGGCATTATTTGATCGCCACGGCCCTAAAATTACCCTCACCCAAGACGGCAAACATCTCTATACAATATTTAAACCGCGGCTTTTAGAAATAGATAATGCTGTCATCGTGTTAAAGTCCAATAAACAACAGGCAGCGGGGGTGATTAGAGTAGGGGCTTGGATGGAGCAAGCGGTCAGTTACTTGCCTGAAATGATGCGTATTTTTAAGCAGGACCATCCCTTGGCGGTATTTGAATTAATTATTGGCAACGACAAGCAAATTGAACAAGGCCTAAAAGACAATCAATTAGATTTTGGTATTCAAGTGTTTTGCCAAGATAAAAAAATGTTCAAATGTGAATGTATTTATCGCCAACCGTTAATTCCGGTGGTATCACGCAGCTTTTTAAAAACACAAAAACTGCCTAAAAACATTTTAGCAACTTTAGACATGCCCATTCTTGATTATAGGGATGAATACTCGGCGTTTAACCCTTGGATTAAAAAGAATGCTCGGCAGCTTTTACCTTTGGCGCAAAAAAAGGTGCGCACCATTACCACCAGCAACAATGTGGTGCTTAAACAGCTGGTTTTACAGGGCTTAGGCATGGGGTTGTTGCACCTTGAAGCCATTCAAGGGGAGCTGGATATGGGCGAACTGGTTCCCATACTGCCCCGATCTGGCGTAAAGAATATTTTTGTGGAATTGGATGTGGTGTATAAGCGCAAACAAACCTTACCTTATGTGCACCAAGCCTTTTTATCGTTTTTAAAAGAGCATAAGGGCGGCTGGATGGAATAGGGTTTAGCTTTGCTGGTGTATTGATGCATATTTACCCCGTATGATGAAAACTATAATCATGTGTGCTTTGTTTCGTGGAGTTTAGTATTAAATGTACATCGGAAAAGTGTCAACGCTCACGGGGGCTTCAAGGAAAGCCATACGTCATTATGAGGACATTGGCCTGCTGCCTGATATTGAGCGTTTAGGCAGTTATCGGATCTATAACGAGCACCATATCGTTATAATTGGCATGATAAAACGCGCACAAAAATTGGGTTTTAAGCTTGCTGAAATAGCCCCTATGGTTATAGAAAAACATCAAGAAAATCGATTCCCGTTGGACATTGCCCATCAGGCAATCGAGAAAAAACGTGACGATATAAAGTTACAAATTCAACAGGCCAAACAACTCGACAAGGCGTTAGAGTCCTTAAAGAGTGAGCTTACTCACTTGTTTACCGATAACGGCTAATAAACGCTCCCCTGCTA
>JAPYOO010000050.1 GCA_029938135.1 Bermanella sp.
ATAAATAATTGTTGCGCCGTCACTAACATCGTCGCCATGCTTAGACCGTCTATAATAGGCATGGGGGGCAATAACGGCGTGACCACGACTGTCACCGTAATTGATAATAATAAACGAATTTTTTGTGTGACTAAGCGAGTACCAAACAGCGGCATCACCATAAAAAAACCGGCTATACGAAAAAATGGCCACATATAGCGACTTACCCAGCTGGATATTTCGGCACTGTCTAGGTTTAAGATAAATGCTAAATCACTTTCCATATTGGTGTCGGTCAGCTAATTAGATAGGGAATATTCATGTATATACTTTTTGAATACCCCACGACTTTCCCCACTATCCACGGGCCAAACCACATGATGCATATAAGGGTAACGACCAAACGGGGTAAAAAGCTCAGCGTTTGTTCGTTAATTTGAGTAGCCGCCTGAAACGTGGCCACGATAAGTCCCACCATCAAGCCCGGCACCAACACCGCTGCCACGACGGAAATAACCACAAATATTCCTTCACGTAAAAAATCCCCTATGTGCTCTACACCCATAATTTCCTCCTTGTGCGTGTATGAAGCGTTCTAAACGCGGCCTGATTCAAGACATTAACCCCACTAAAATCCATAACTGGCCGCCAGCGTTCCCATCACCATGGCCCAACCATCCACCAGCACAAACAGCATTATTTTAAAGGGAAGTGAAATAATAATAGGGCTTAACATCATCATACCCATGGCCATTAATATACTGGCCACCACTAGGTCAATTATTAAAAAGGGAATGAACAACATAAAACCGATTTGAAATGCCGTTTTTAATTCACTGGTCACAAATGCGGGTATTAGGATATGCAATGGGGTGTCAGACGGACCGTTAATGGTTTTGTCCCCTGACAGGCGCACAAATAAATTTAGATCATCTTCACGCACCTGTGCCAACATAAATTCTTTAATGGGTAAACTTGCTCGCGTTAATGCCTCTACCGGTAATATTTCCTCATTGATATAGGGCTGCAAGGCCGTTTCGTTAATGACAGTGAATACCGGCATCATAATAAACATGGACAAAAAGAGTGCTAGGCCTATCAACACTTGATTCGAGGGTGTTTGCTGCAGCCCCATGGCCTGTCTTAATATGGAAAACACAACGATGATGCGTGTAAAAGACGTCATCATCACTAACAAAGTCGGCAGTATCATCAAACTAGACATGATGGCTAGAATTTGGATAGTGACCGTATAGCGTCCACTGCCATCTGGCTGTGGAGTATAGTTTATGGCGGGAATTTCAAATGTCGCTTCGGCGATGGTTGCCAGACTAAATAACATTAACCATATGAATATTGATAAGCGTTTCATTATGGCTTCTCTGGGTTAATATTTTCCGATGACGCTTTCTTTTCTAGCCCTTCTTTTTGAGAGCAGGCTTGAGCGTTATCTTGCTTTACTTGGCTCATGATATCTTTGAGTCGATCGGAGAAACTTTTAGGATTTTTATCCTTAATAAGCAATATGGGTTCATCAAAACTGGCCAGGGTATTAATATTGTGCGCGGTTAAACCCAACAATAATTGTTTACCCCCTACTTCAATCAATACAATTTTTTCTTTCACCCCCATGGGTAATACCGCTAGGGTTTTCATGGGTAATCCGGTTAATCCTTGTATGCCTCTGTTGCGTTTTATAAACCAAGCTAGGGCATAAATTACCGCTAACACCGCCACTAAAGATAAAGATACTTGAATAAGCTGATCTTGGGTGTTCATAACGGGGGGCGCCGATACTAGTGTCTCTTGCACACTTATCATTTTATTAACAAGCGGGCTTGCGACGTCTTGATTAATTAAAGGCGGGTTAATTAAAGATGGGGTGGCTAAATCCTGATTAACCAAACCTTCTGTGCCGGATTGTCCGCTGACAACGTGCGGTACTTTTTGATTGGCCACTTCATTACTCGCCATCAAGGCGGCAGGAAACATCGACATACATTATTCACTTTATTATTATTTTGAAATACTTATTGGCTTATTTAAGTCGCTGAATACGCTCGCTTTGACTAATAACATCGGTTAAGCGAATACCAAATTTATCATTCACCATTACCACTTCTCCGTGGGCAATTAACGTTCCATTTACCAACACATCTAAGGGTTCGCCCGCCAAACGATCCAGCTCAATCACCGACCCTTGGTTTAATTGCAGTAAATTACGAATGGGAATTTGAGTGTTACCCACTTCCATGGAAATACTGACCGGAATATCCAGAATCACATCCAGTTCTGGGGCGCCCTCTTTCATTTCAAAGCTGCCTGACGCGGGGGCGGCGCTGGCGTCAAATTCTTCCATGGGTGCAGGTTGCACCTCTTCTTCACTTTCGCCGTCGTCACCGGACTCTTCCATGGCCGCAGCCCATTCATCCGCTAACGCTTCACCATCTTCTGCTTCCCCTACCCCACCGGCTACCTCGGCCGCTAAGGCATCGGCATCCACGGCACTGGAATCTTGGCCCGCTGGTTCTTCGCCGGGTTTTTCTTCGTCTGTGGGGGTGTTGTTTTCTTCATCACTCATATTGTGACCACTGTTTTATGATTATTTTAATGTCTGTCTTTTACAAAACTGATCGAATCTTTCTAAAACTAGGCTGACAACGTAGGTACGTTTCCGCTGATGGACTTACGATTAATGGGCTCTATAATTTTTACCGCTAACGCTTCGTTCGATACGCCTAATTGCCCCCGGAATATTGGTGTATCGTTGGCCTGCAAAATAAACTGTTCCGGAATCTCTATGGGGATAACATCACCCGTTTTTAATGCCGCCACTTCTCGCAAGGAAATTTCCCGTTCGCAAATAGTGCCATGTATCGGAACTTTGGCGTTTTGAATATCTTCTTGCAAAGATTGCACCCATCGCTCATCAACTTCGTCTATATCACTTTGCACACCGGCATCTAGCACTTCTCGAATGGGCTCTATCATGGAATACGGCATAGCCACATGTAAGTCACCACCACCACCGTCCAGCTCAATATGAAATGAACTCACCACCACCACTTCACTGGGGCTCACTACGTTGGCCATGGCAGGGTTAACTTCTGAGCCGTAGTACTCAAACTCTAATTCCATCACCGCATGCCACGCTTCTTTCATGTCGGTAAATACCTGGCTTAAAACCACTTGCACCACTCGCAGCTCAGTGGGTGTAAATTCACGTCCTTCTATTTTGGCGTGACGACCATCGCCGCCAAAAAAGTTATCCACTAACTTAAAGACTAATTTGGCATCCAGGATAAATAAGGCAGTGCCCCTTAACGGGCGAACTTTCACCAAATTTAATGAGGTAGGAACATACAAGGTATGTATGTATTCCCCGAATTTCATAATTTGAATACCACCACTGGCTACATCGGCTGAACGGCGTAAAAAATTGAACATACTTATGCGGGTATAACGGGCAAATCGTTCGTTGATCATTTCAAGCGTGGGCATGCGCCCGCGCACAATACGATCCTGACTCGACAGGTCGTAGGATTTGACGCCATCGCCACCCGTGGGTTCGTCGGGCTCGATATCACCATCATCAACCCCGTGCAATAAGGCATCAATCTCGTCTTGGCTTAATAAGTCTTGCACGCCTTCTCCTACTTAAAAACGGTTTTATTTTTATTGAATAACAAAGTTGGTAAATAAAATTTGCTCTACACCACCTTCGATACCTGTCTCTTGGGTCACTAAGCGGTTCACTTCAGTGGTTAAGCTTTCACGTATACTGGCGCGGCCTTCGGCACTGCGTAAAAATACAAAATCTTGAGAGCTTAAAAAACTAATAATCGAGCCGCGAATCATCGGGCTATGGGTATCCAAAGCGCCTGCAACATTGGCGTCTCGGGTTAAGGCCTCCATGTGAATTTGTAAATAACGCTGACGATTGGCCACTTGGTAATTAATGATAAATTGCGGTTTAAACTTTATGTAAATGGCGGGGCCATCAGAAGGTTCAATCGTTTCTTCAGCGACGACTTCGTCTACCGCCTCTTCAGTTTCAGCGTCTTCCCCCCCCATTAAAAATATGGCCGCGCCAACTCCAATGCCTATCACCAGTAATGCTACTACGATGATAATAATGAGTTTTTTCTTGGAGCCACCACTGTCGTCTATTTCAGCGGCATCCATTTGCAGTTCTTTTTCGTTGGCCATACGTCACCTTTTTGATTCCTGAACTAGATTTAGCAAGCCCTATGCCACGCTTGCACATTTGAGATCATTACCCTCTTAAAGATTGAGGGGCTTAAGGCTAAGTGTAGACAAAATAAGGGAATACACCCGCTGGCTTGCGGGGGGAGGGGGAAGCGCTAATGATGATATTTAAAAGGCTTGGAGCGACTTAAACGTTACGCAAAATAATCCACCAATGAATCAGATTGCAGCTTTACGCTCTTAACCTCATCTATTTCTTGATCACTGCCATTGGATGCGTGCTCTGATTGCAGCGCTTGTTCACCTTCTCCTTGGCCTCCAGCTTGCTGTTTAGATTGATCTGAGACATTAACGTCCGTCAAATTAACGCCTTGCTGCTCTAACATTTCTCGTAAACGTGGAGATTGCGCTTCTAAGGCTTCCCGAACTTGCTGGTTACCACTGGTAAAGGCCACACTGATATGGTCATTTTGCATTTTAATTTTAACTTCTAATGCCCCCATCTCAGGCGGGTCTAATTGAATGCGTGCCGTTTGCACCTCTTGCGTACTCATGATGCTAATACGTTTGGCTATCTCTTCTCCCCATTGAGGACTTTGCACAGGCACATCCAGCTTAAATTGGGCTTGAGTTTGGACATTGCTCAAGAGGGCTTTAGCGGCGCCAGACTCCAGATCCAACTCCTTATTCACGGGTGTACTGGCTTGCCATAATCCGTCATTACTATGCGAGACAACTTGCTCGCCTAACATAGTCGGTACCGCTGCCTGAGCCAGTGGCGTTAATGGCTCACTGAGTAATGTGGTTTTAGTGGTGAGCGTAAGGGGTTTTTCATGCAGGTTTTGAATATCCAGCTTGTCATCTGTCGCGCTTAACACGCTTTCAAGAGGACTCGCTTCATCCGCTAAGGGTTCGTTTACGGGTAACATTTTTTGACTGAACGCAGGCCGTATTGGCGGTTTACCTGTCAGTGCGTCTGCATTCACGACAGATTGAGCTGTATTTTGAACGGGCTCAGGCATGAGTGGTAACGGTGACAATGGACCAGCAGGCTGTCCTTGTCCCTGTCCAGTGGACAGATGGGCCGGTTGAGCTAAGGAGTCCCCCGTTTGAGCAGTTTGGGGATTTAATTGACCTGAGGGTGATTTACCCATTGGTGCAGTAGGCACCCACTTAACATCAAGCTCACGCTGGCGTTGAATATCGTGTAACTCTAAGGGCAGACTTGAGACTGGGTTATTCATTAAGGGCCCAAGCGCATGCTCTGTGTCCACTACAAGCTCCGCATTATTAAGCGCTTGTTCATTATTATCTAGTTGCTTAGGGCCTTGCGGTGACATTAGGGCGGCAAACTCTTGCCCTACCGGCACTAAAGGCGAATGCAATTGTTCATTAAGCGCATTTAAAAACGAAGGACTGCCGCCTATTTCTTGCTCGCTATGATCAACTTCGGTATTGCTACTAAGTGCTTGAGTGGGTGTGTTTTTTTGCAAGGAACCCGCTCCTGATTGAGCTAAACCGTTACCAGTACTGGTTTGGGCTGGGGGCACTGTCAGGCTAAATAAGGGCATATTGGACATAGATATAAACTCATTACAAAAGAACTTATTAGCTAATTGCAATGCTTAGGCCAATCTAGGCGTATAACGGAATTGAAACAATAAGGCTGGTTTGTTTATAAAAATGGATCGATGGAAAAGAACTCATGAGCGCAAACAGATAATGTTTAGGTAAAGACTCACAGTAAAGCCAGCAGTTCCTTTTTTACCACTTGAAACTCGTGCTCTATGTTTATAAAGCCATCCGGTAAGGATTCAAAACTATCGGCGCGCGCTAAGTCTTCTATGTTTTTTAACAACGCAGAGAGGTCTTCAGCATAGATATTGGCACTTGAGCCTTTTAAACTATGAGAAAGCTCAGTACATAATGCGCTATTGGCTTCATTAATAGCCGCCTCTAGGCGTGGCAGTTTTTCTTCACTGTCACAAAGATAGGTTGTGATTAAATCCCCAAACATATCATCCATTAATTCTTTTAATTCCATGATTTGCGGCATATTTAAGTGGGCCAAACTTATTCCTCCAGTCCCTTTGCACTCCATGACAAGGTCACCTTTACGGTATTGCCATTCCCTAAGTATTCAAGACTATCACAAATGCTCATTATTAGCGGTATGCCTCGCCCACTATAACCTTGATCGTTGAATTGATTATCCTGTTTACCCTGATAATCAAAACCGCCTCCACTGTCAATGACCATAAGAGCGAGTCTGCCGCCCTCACTTGTGGGGGTATGGTCAAATTCAAAGGTTACAGAGCCCTCACCCATTGATTTCATGGCCTCTTCTCGCTGTGCGTAATACTCAGCAAAGCCTTTAGCGTCTTTTTTAAGCTCTGAACTTAAACCCAAAACACCGTGCTCAAATGCATTAGAAAACAACTCCGACATCAGCGTGTATAACTGGCCGCTAAGACCATGTAAGGCGGGTACATCACTGAGAATGCCCAACATAACCGGTAGTGGGTTAAATGTTTTTAATGTGTCGCCACGCAGGGTATAACGCATATTCCAATCGGTAGGCCCAGTAATCATGCCACTGGACAAGTCTATGTTGACCTCGCCTACTTCGGACTCTTCGACCATTCTTACTTCCAGTAAGGTCGTATCATCATCCTTGCCCGACTCACCGGTAAATTCATTTAAACGGTTTACGATTTCATCAAATAAATTATCTTGGACTTTATTGGCGTTAAAAATGTCCATTAGACGTTCTTCACCAAATAAATCACCCTCGTCATTACGTGACTCTATAATACCATCCGACCACATATACAAACGATCTTCACGGCGCAAGCTGAAACGCTGGGTTTTACAGTCAAACCCTTGAGACGACAACACGCCCAAAGGCAAATGTGTAGAGGCAATTTTATCAACCTTTTTAGTATCGTGGCGTAATAAATAAAAATCCGGCAAGCCGCCCATCCAGACCTCAATTTGTTCTTTTCTAAAATTTAGGTTCAGCATGCACACACAGCAAAAATAGCCTATGGGTAATATATTTTTAAGTTTGCTGTTAATTTCTCGCAGGATATCCTCCATTAAGAAACCTTTGGCGGTCATACCATAAAATATTTCAGCCAACGGCATGGCGCCTATTGCCGCGGGTAATCCATGCCCGGTAAAGTCACCTAATAAAATATGCATACTGCCCGACGGTTTGCGCGCCGCCAGTAACACGTCACCGTTGAATACCGAAAAAGGGGATAACAAGTATTTTAGGTTGGGTAAATTTAAACAGCCGCTATGGGTCACATTATCAAATACGGCACGGGCAACTTCTTGCTCGTTCACCATATGCTCATTGTGTTCGCTAATGAGATCGCGCTGGTGCTGCAAAGTAATATGCATTTTTGTCATACGCGAAAAGGCATTAATTTTGGCTTGTAAAATTATTTTATTATAGGGTTTAGTAAGGAAATCATCACCGCCACTATCAAGGCATTTGGCTAGATCGGTGGCATCTTGCAGGGATGTTAAAAAGATAATGGGCACCATATTCTCGCCAACCGACGATTTAATGATCAATGCCGCTTCCTGCCCATTCATGTTGGGCATCATTACATCAAGTAATATGATATCGGGTTTTTGTTCATTGAACTGAGCCACCGCTTGTAGGCCATCTTCGGCAAAACAAACGTGATGACCCATCTTTTTTACAATGGCCGCCAAAATTAAGCGATCTGATTTATTATCGTCGGCAATTAAGATGTTTAAAGGGGAGTCAACCATGAGCTAGCACCGAGTGTTCATAATTATCGACAACGCACTAAGACCCTATACTAATAACAATTTTTACAAAAGCTAGCCGCGTGTGTAAAGTGCCTGCACAAGGCATCTACGAAAACCATCTTTTATGGCTGTGACGCTTTCAAATATAAAACCACCAACTTTACTTCTGGGGTGGACAATATATTCCATAAAGTAAAAATCATGAATCACTATTTACTCTATGGTAAAGAGCTGCTCAAAATTTGAAATGGTTAGAATTTTTTTCACGTCTTGATTGCACTTAGTGATACGCACATTGGCGTTATCGCCCCCGGCGTGATCCCTTAATAACAAAAGCATGCCTAAGGCTGAGCTGTCCAAGTATGTGGCTCGGCTCATATCAATGACGTAACTTTTTACACCGTCATCGGTTTTTTCATAGGCATCACGAAATTCTTGGTGAGCGCTAAAATCAAAGCGACCTTCCACTTGTACAACCAGTTCACTACCACTAACAGATGTTGCTATTGCCATGTTTTACCCCTATTGCGATCCCTTGCAGGTGACTATATTAAGCATAGTCCAATAAACAAAAATGCTTGTTAAAAAAGTGCGCCGTCACTGGACGCTCTATTTGACTTAGTTTTTAGCATAGTTCAATAAGACGCTAGAGCCAGTTAAATCCGCGTAATTGACGTTTTTTACAGTTTAATTCTGTCACTTTCATGTTCACGTTACCGGCCCAAAAATGCTGGGCCTGCTGATCTTACTTACTTCATCAAAGACACATCAAATTTACTCACAAGACCAAACGACAGTGCCGACGAATCTTCGCCCGTCACCTGAGAGCCTGTTGTACCTCCTACTGAGTCACCATGGCCCTTGCCATTGGCCACCATTTTGGAAGCTGAATCATTACTCACCAATGCGTAGGCCACATACAAGGTAGTATCGTCGTTGCACGCATGATCATAACCAAAAGCAATTAAGCTGGCATTACTGTTGGCGATGTCGCTATCTAGGCTCACATAATGGGCCTTTAATTTGCCTTTTTTATTGATTTTCATGCTGCCACCCACACTAATATTTGTGGCGTCGCGGCCCGCTACCCCGCCGGCACCGGTTTCCGTTTGAAAGCCGCCACCAAAAGTGAACTTGCCCATGTTATAACTGCCCGTGACGGCAACAGCAGTATGTGCCTCGCCCCCAACAAAATTGCCATCGCCTATATTCATGTAGGCCGCTCCTACCGTTAACGGCCCCTTAGAAAAATTACCTTTTAACAAAAGGCTATCGGCATCTTTGGTGCCCTCGGCCGGCATAAATGTCAGTGCGGCGTTTACACCATTCATGGTTGGGCTTTCATAATAAAATACATTATCAGAACGCCCAGGTAATCCCGAACCCGCCCATAAATTGCCGGCATCGCCCACTTGGTCGGCAAATAAATTGTAGTCATTAATCCATTGATCCGCCGCCGGCATATGTCCAATTAAGGCTTTACCAAAACCACCCTGCAGCCCAACAAAAGAGGGACGCCCCTTAGTAAATATTTGGCCAGCATTAGCCGCACTTGAACCATTACCGTCGTTGGTGCCTTGTGAGGTGGGGTCCAATCCGGTTTCATATTGAAACAATACATCCCAGCCCGGCTCAATATTATTTTTACCACTAAACCCTAAACGTGACGAGCTACTGGTGGCATACATGCTAGAGTCATTGCCATCATCTACATTGTCGGCTGAAACGTGCCCCACCCCATATACATTCAACTCAAGGGCACTCACCCCTGACCCCATGAGTAAACCACTTAAAATAATGGCGTTTTTTTTATTTTTAAATCCATACATTTTGACTCTCCTTGGCCTAATGCCGTCAACTTAAATAACGCCAATACGCGTTTTAGTCATTTCACATATAATAATTAATGCTAAAGAATTGATTTCACAAGCCCTAAACTTATAGGTTAGACCTTAAATTTAGTTCACTAAGGCCCAAGGTCAAATTCTGGCGTAGATAAGCCAAGAGAAGAATAGGTCGCCTAAAGAACGCACCTTAACCGTTAGCCGTGCGCTTTAGTTGTAAAAGAATATGGTCCGCTATGTTTTGCAGGGGTAGGATTTTATCGCCTGCGCCAACGGCCGCTGCGGCTCCAGGCATGCCCCAAACAACAGAGGTATTTTCGTCTTGAATAATGGTGTAACAGCCTGCATTTTTCATGGGTAACATGGCATGGGATCCATCGGCGCCCATGCCTGTCAACATCACACCTACTGTGTTTTTAGCGCAGTGCTCTGTTATGGAATTAAACAACACCTCTACCGATGGAAGGTGCAAATTTACCCGCTCTCCTGAAAATACTTTGCAATATAATAAGCCGCCTTTTCGGGTGACTTCTAAGTGTTTATCCCCTGGCGCAATATAAACATGACCCACCATCAGTTTGTCACCATCGCGGGCTTCACACACATTCATAGGCACCAATCCATCTAAACGCTTAGCAAAAGAGGCACTGAAAACTGGGGGAATATGTTGAGTAATCACAATTGGTGGACTGTCGGCAGGCATCATCATTAACAGTTCGCGGATGGCCTCAGTGCCGCCGGTACTGGCCCCAATGGCAATCACTTTATTACTTAACTTACCCAGTTTAATTGGGGCTTTAACGAGCATTGGCGCTCGCGCAGCTTGGTGTTCCAAGCGTGCAATATTAGCCACCGAGGCTATTTTTACTTTTTCAATAATCTCTTGTGCATAGTTGGCCAGTAATTCGGGTTTATCGGCACTGGGTTTGCCCACGTAATCTACTGCACCATATTCCATGGCCTGCAAGGCCGCTGGCGCGCCTTTTTGGGTAAGCGTAGAAATCATCACTACCGGCATGGGTTTTAGGCGCATGAGGTTTTTTAAAAATGTAATGCCGTCCATCTTGGGCATTTCAATGTCTAAGGTCACCACGTCAGGATTAAGCTGCTTTATTTTATCGCGGGCAATAAAAGGATCCTCGGCGGTGCCGATTACTTCAATACCAGGCGCTGCTGCAAAAATTTCACACAACACTTTACGAATTAAGATTGAATCATCAACCACCAATACTTTAATCATAAATCGCCCCCGTATTAAAACGGATACCGTTAGGGACTAACACAACGGCATCTAAAGCCTGAATCCGGTTCATTTCACACTCCATTTTAAATCACTTACGTGTTTCGACAATTGCAAAACGCGAAATTTTTAATCAAATAATTCAACATCATTACTGTCATCTTTATGTTTAGTAATATTAGCCATGTAACCGGTTTCACGACTTATAATCGTATCGTTGCGGGTAGAGGTTATACGCCTTACTTTCACCGCGCCGGTGTCGGGAAAATACAAGACCTTGCGTGAAAAAATATCGCCTACATCGGCGGCTTTTATTGACAATCCTTCTTGGCGTAAATAATCGTATACAAATAAAATATTGCGCTGCCCAATGTCGGTCATATTGGCCAGTACTTGGCCGCCACCAAATAATTTTACTTCTAAGTTTTTTTTGCGAGCCCCTAAGCCATACAAGGTATTTAATAAATGCTCCATGGCATAGTTACCGTATCGAGTGGCCGCTGAGTTACTGTCACTGCCCCATTGCTTAGTGCTGTGCGCGTTTTGTTCAGGCAACATAAAGTGATTCATGCCACCAATACCCAGTGTTACATCACGTATACACGCACTGATACAAGAACCTAATACGGTCGCGATCATTTCTCCGTGACAGGTGGCGTAAAATTCGCCGGGTAAAATTTTAGCCGCCCAAGTATTATGGGTTTTATCAAAATAACGATTAACATGATTAAACCCTTCCTCAATAGGAGGCTGTGGAGTGGTCGCATGTTTATGCCCATGGGGCTGTTTATGCTGTTTATGTTGTTTATGCATGCCCCCCCCTTATTAACAATTCACTTGGCCTTTTGATAAATAGTGCGGCCCTTAGAGATAAACCGATCGCTGACCCCATGCAGTGTTTCACTGTGGCCAATAAATAAATAACCACCATCATTTAACTGGTCAGCTAGTCGGGAAAATAATTCTTGTTGCGTTTCTTTATTAAAGTAAATCACCACGTTTCGACAAAATATGACATCAAATTTATGCTTAATAGGCCATGGGCCCAATAAGTTTAAGCGGTTAAATTGAATAAGGTTGCGTAATGCCTCTTTAACTTGGCCCATTTCAGTATTTTTTTGGCGTAAAAAAGACGACAAATAATCCCGAGGTAATTGCTCTATATCCTCTAACGGGTAAATTCCAGCGCGCGCTTTCTCTAATACCTCGCTGTCTAAATCGGTGGCCAGTATTTTAATATCATATTGCTTAACCGGCATATTTTTATTGAGAGTAATGGCAATGCTGTAGGGCTCGGGGCCGGTACTGCAGGCCGACGACCACACTCTAATGGGCTGGTTGCGGCCTCTTTTTTTCCATTCAGGAATCACCACCTTTGATAAAAATTCAAAATGATGAGACTCACGGAAAAACGAGGTTAAATTAGTGGTAATCGCATTTAAAAACTCATTAGTCTCAGTGTCTTCATGACGCTCTAGGTATTGGCAATACTGAGAAAAATCGCTGAGTTTTAACTTGCGTATCCGGCGTGCGATGCGGCTGTAGACTAGGTCTTTTTTATGCTCACCCAGTACAATGCCGCTAATGTCGTAGGCCTTGGCGGCAAGGATGGTAAAGTCCTTGTCGGCCATGGGAAATTCCTTACCCGTATAATCCATAAATGCCTAGTATAAGTTATTAAGTGAGTTGGCCACTGAGTGACCTAAATATGGCAGAGCTGAGCCAAGTATCGACATCCATGTCAGCACCTGCGCTACCCCTTAGGCGTGCATTAAAACTCCTGCCAATCATCATTATCGCTCGCGACGCTTGGGCGACTATTACTCGTCGCCACCGCTGCGGGTCTTGATGCGGTTGGTGCCATGGACATGTTTGACGCACTGCGTGCCATTGTGCGCACATTACTGCCGCCTCCTGAGCCACTCATTTGAAAGAAGCCCACTAAGTCTTGCATGGCTTTCGCTTGTTCGGTCATGGTTTCACTGGCGGCACTGGCCTCCTCTACTAACGCCGCGTTTTGCTGCGTCATTTCGTCCATTTGGCCGATGGCGGTGTTCACCTGATTAATGCCCGAGCTTTGCTCTTCAGCGGCGCTACTGATCTCCTTGATCATGTTGCTTACACGTTCAACCGCATCCACAATTTCACTGAGGGTGGTACCCGACTCGTTCACAAGCTCCGTGCCGTTGTCGACTTTTTCAACGCTGTCACGAATTAAATCCTTAATCTCTTTGGCGGCACCGGCTGAACGTTGCGCCAGGTTACGTACTTCACCTGCCACCACCGCAAAGCCTTTGCCTTGCTCACCCGCTCGGGCCGCTTCTACCGCCGCATTAAGCGCCAACAGGTTGGTTTGGAAGGCAATTTCATCAATTACGCCAATGATGTCGGCGATTTTTTTACTGGACGAATTAATTTCCTCCATGGCCACCACTGCTTTGCCCACCACTTCACCCCCCTTACGGGCTTTGTCCTGCGCATTACCGGCCAATTCATTAGCATGGTTAGCGTTTTCGGCGGTTTGTTTCACTGAGCTGGTCATCTCTTCCATGCTGGAAGCGATTTCTTCTAGGCTAGACGCTTGCTCTTCGGTGCGTTGCGACAAGTCAGTATTGCCTTGCGCTATTTCGTTTGAGCCGGTGGCCACTGTGCCTGCCGCTTCGTTAATGTTGCCAATGATCTCGGTGAGTTTTTCACCGGTGGCATTAGCATCGGTTTTAAGTTTATCAAAAATACCTTCGTAATCGGCATCGATGCGCTCGCTGAGTTTACCGTTAGACATGGCATCTAAAATACGGGCGGTGTCGTTGATGACGTTTTCGGCAATGCCCACTAGGCGATTAAGGCCCACCGACAGATTTTTAAAGAAGCCTTTTTTATCATCCACACTGGCGCGTACGGTTAAGTCCCCGGCGCCGGCACTTTCAATGATGCTGTCCACTTCTTTTTCTACCATTACCTCTTCGGTGCGGTCGTTCCATTCTACTACGGTGCCCAAACGCTCCCCGGTATCGCTATTGATGGGGTTCGCCACTAAAGCAAAGGTGCGTCCGCCCACCACAATTTCGGTGGTATAAGTGGACGTTAAATTGCCCACCATATTGCGTTGATGCGCCGGGTTTTTGTGGAAGATATCAATGTTACTGCCCATCACTTTACTGGCTGAAAAGTTGGGTAAGTCGGTTCTGATATCCCCCTCCGCCGTGGCCAACATTTCATCCACTGCCTTGTTCATGTAGATCACTTCAAAGTTAGGATCGGCGATCATGGTATTGGCACCACACGCATCCAGTGCCAACTTAACCCGGGTATTATCGTCGGCTTCTTGTTTGTCTTTTACTTGTTGGGCCAGTATTTCGGTTTGATCATCCCATTCCACTACGGTGCCTAAACGATCACCATCTACCCACACTGGGGTGGCGGTCAGCGCAAAGGTGCGCCCACCTACGATGATACTGGTTTGGTACACATCTTTAAGGTCTTTAAGCATGCCGCGCTGATGGGCGGGGTTTTTATGAAAGTCGTCTACGTTAAGGCCTATCAATGCGCTTGCATCAAAGTTGGGCAGATCTTTTTTAATGTCCGACTGGGCATCCGTCATCATTTTTTTCACGGAGTTATTCAAGTAAACAATGTTAAAGTCGGCATCGGCCATCATCACGTTGGCTTTACATACATCCAAGGCCTGAGTATTGCGCGCATTAATTGTAGCCAGTTCGGCCAGTTCGTCTTTCTGCTTAAGCACTTGCGTTTGATCCACCCATTCCACTACGGTGCCCAAACGCTCTTCGTCCAGCCACACAGGGGTGGCCACCAGATCAAAGGTGCGTCCACCCACGACTATTGAAGTGTTGTAAACCGACTTTAGTCCCTTAAGCATGCCACGCTGATGACTAGGGTCTTTATGGAAGCCATCTACGTTGAAGCCTATGAGGGTCTTTACATCAAAATTGGGCAGGTCTTTGCGAATATCACTTTGCGCATCAGTCATCATCTCTTTCACTGAATTGTTTAAATACACAATGTTCAGGTCGGCATCGGCCATCATCACATTGGCTTTACATACATCCAGGGCCTGAGTATTGCGCGCATTAATACGGGACAGTTCAACCTGTTCGGCTTCTTGTTTAAGGGCCTCAGTTTGATCTGCCCATTCCACTACGGTGCCCAGGCGCTCACCGTCTTTAAATACCGGGTTGGCCACCAATGAAAAGGTGCGCCCGCCCACTATGATGTTGGTTTTGTAGGTGGATTTTAAATCTTTGAGCATGCCACGCTGATGGGCGGGGTTTTTATGGAAACCGTCTACATTGAAACCCATTAAATTGTTCACATCAAAATTGGGCAGATCTTTTTTAATGTCGGTTTGTGCTTCGGTGAGCATTTCTTTCACCGAGTCATTTAAATACACTATGTTTAAGTCGACGTCGGCCAACATCACGTTGCCCTGACATACATCTAAGGCTAGGCGAGTACGGGCATTTTCCATGGCGGCGGTGGCGTTTTGCGCCACATTGTCCATTAGGCCATTGGTGGCGTCTTTAATAGCCGCTAAGTCCCCGAACATGTTGGCGCTAATGCGGGTTTGCATGTCACCCTTAGAAAACTTACCGGTGCTGGCATTAATATCTGTGAAGGCGCTTTGCAGGTTTTCCATGAGCCGGTTGAACGCTTCGGCAGATCGCCCCACTTCGTCTTTACTTTCAATGGTTAGGCGTGCACTGAAGTCGCTGGATTCTTGTGCCACCAGTAAACCTGCGGTGAGATCACTGATGGGGTTAGTGATGATGCGGGTAATAATGTAGGCGATAAGCGAGCCTATTAAAATGGCAATAATGGCGCCGAGTATCGTGACCTGACTGGTAAAGTCGGCGGTGGTGGTTTGTTCGGCACCACGAATAACAATGAGGGCCGATTCGGCTTCGACAAATTCTTCTAGAGTGCCGCGCATGGCATCCATATACCCTTTGCCGATGCCTTTTTTAAGAAAAGCTGAAATCACGCCCGCAGATTGGTTACCTGCATTCACTTGACGACGGTATTCCAGCGCCACATCTACGTGTTCACGCAGCCAGCGCGTTTCCATACCCTCTACTTTATCCAGACGGGCCATCTGAGTAGGGTTGTCGGCCACTTGTTTTTTGGCCTTTTTTATGAGGCCGGTAAAGGTTTTTTTACCCGCAAAAAACGGCTCTAAAAATTCATCCCCCCCCGTCACTAAATAACCTCGAAAACCGGTCTCCATGTTCACCAACGAACTGGTAATACCATTGCCTAGTTCTATTGCTTCATAGGTGTGCTCTACCCACTGATTGGTTTGCAATAATTTATCTAGATTCACCGACACGGTGCTGGCGATCATGACAATAAGCAATAAGGGAACTGCAAACCCCAGCGCCAACTTCCATTTAAGTTTAAGGTTTTTAAAGCTGTTCATTTTGGCCCGCCTTGATATTTTACGGTTAAATTAATAAATTGTTGCAATGAAAAATGATATTCCCTTTTATTATGGCCTTATGTGACGGCCGCCAAAGACCCTAAAAGTCGCCATCGTTTGTGTATGTGAAACCAATCTAAAGGTGTCATGTGTTTGGTGCTCGCTATTTATCAGTTATTCATCAATGGTTAAAAGTTTTTCTAATTCCAGTAGCGTAAATACGCTTTCATTGACCGTCACCATACCGAGCATGAACTGAGAATTTTGATTATCTTGAATGCCGGCGGTGCGAATGTCTTTTAGGGGCACGTCATAAACATCACTGATGGCGTCAACTACTATGCCCATGGTTCTGGGGCCTTTATCGGTATCTACTTTAAGGATGACCACCACTGTGGCATCGGTGTATTCGATGGCATCCAATAAAAATCGATCACGTAAATCTATAATGGGCACAATGGTGCCGCGTAAATTTAGCACGCCCTTCATGTGTGAGGGGCTATTGGGCACCATTGTAGCCCGCTCCCAGCCACGTATTTCTTGCACCGCTAATATGTCTACCCCGTACTCTTCATCGGCCATGATAAAGGTAAGATATTGTTGGGTGAGCACCTCTTCGATGGAGGGTGCTTGCTGCTCACTGCTTGTTTCTGCTGCGGCACTCATGGTTTACATCCTTTATGCTGCCTTAAATAATGAGCTCTTTTTAGTGCCCAACTTTAACGACTGAAAACAATTACGCTGCGTTTTTTGCTTTTAATTTCTGGCTTAGTTTTTCCTGAGTGGTGGCCGACAATTTATTTAAGCCACTCACGTCTATGATTAATGCGACGGTACCATCCCCCAGTATGGTGGCACCCGAGATGCCATCTACTTTACGGTAATTTTCTTCAAGGCTTTTGATCACCACTTGTTGCTGGCCCAAGAGTTCATCCACCACCACGCCGACTTTTTCGCCATCGGCTTCTACCACCACAATGATGCTGTCTTTAAGAGTGCTATTGTCGGTATCAATGCCAAACACTTGATGCAGCAAAACAATAGGCACGTATTCATCACGCAGTTGCAAAACATCGTTGTGCCCACCCACATGGTTCAGCTCGCTGCCCTCGTATTGAATGGACTCCACAATGCTCACCAGCGGGAATATATATATTTGATCCTCTACTTGTACCAGTTGACCATCCAAAATTGCCAACGTGAGCGGAAGACGAATCACAAAGCGACTGCCCTTGCCCGCTTCAGAAAATACTTCAATAGAGCCATTAAGTGCGGCGATATTACGACGTACCACATCCATACCCACTCCGCGGCCCGATAAATCACTGACCACGTCGGCGGTGGAGAAGCCGGGTTGAAAAATTAGATCAAATATTTGATCTTCGGTGAGGGTGGCATCCTGGGGCACCACGCCATTCTCTTTGGCTTTTTGCAAAATGCGCGGAGTATTTAAGCCGGCGCCGTCGTCTTCAATTTCAATGACAATATTGCCACTTTGGTGGTAGGCCTTTAATTCCACGATGCCGGTTTCATCCTTACCACTGGCGACGCGGGTGGCTGGATCTTCTATGCCGTGGTCCATAGAATTTCGAATTAAATGCACCATCGGGTCACCTAATTTTTCCATGACGGTTTTATCCAGTTCGGTGTTTTCACCGGTCATGCGCAACTCGATTTTTTTGTCGAGTTTTCGGGCGGTATCCCGTACTAAACGAGGAAAGCGACTAAATACAAAACTAATGGGCATCATGCGAATTTTCATCACGCTTTCTTGCAGTTCGCGGGTATTGTGTTCCAACTGTGCAAGACCTTCTTGCAGACGTTGCACATGCGACATGTCAAAATTTTCACCCAGTTCGCCCAGCATAGACTGGGTAATAACAAGCTCCCCTACCATATTAATAAGGTTGTCTACTTTATCTATGTCCACCCTAATGGACGAACTTTCTTGTGGTGCCTTTTTGGCCACGGCTTTTTCTGGCGCGGCTTCTGCAACTGCTGCTGGTGCTATGTCCACTACCGTTGCGGCTTCGCTGCTACTTTGCGCCTCAACTTTTGGGGCGGCTGCTTTATCATGGGGAGTAATGATAATTTCAGCATCGTCCACCACCCACTCAAATATTTCATCTATTTCGCTGCGTGTAAGCGCATGATTTATTTCTATATGCCAAGACAAATAACACAGTTCAGGGTTAAGGTTTAAAAAACCTGGCACCTTATCTACTTGAGCTTGCACCTGCATGTTGCCTTCACAAATTTCATTGAGCTGGCGTAACATGCGGGTGGCTTCGTTACCGGTTTGCAACATTTGCGGCTCAGGAATAAAGTCTATGCTCCAGCCGCCATCGGCCTCGTCACTTACGGCTTTTTCATCACTGTCGCCAGATCCACCATCACCTGAATCACCTGAATCGCCACTGTCAGCAGCATCACTGGGTGCACTGGCGCTCTCACCTTTCAGAATCGCTTCAAACTGCGCTCTTAAATCATCTGGCGTGGCCATGTCTGGCTCATTGCCTGCTTGTAATTCTTCGAGCATGCTGCGCATGCAATCAACACTTTGCAGCAACAAATCCATGGTAGATTGATCGAGCCCGCGGTCTCCACTACGCACCTCATCGAGTAACGTTTCAATAACATGGGTGAAGCCTGCCACCTGATTAAAACCAAAGGTACCGGCACCGCCTTTAATGGAGTGAGCAGCACGAAAGATCGTGTTAATCACCTCATCATCTGGGGCGGTCACATCCATTTCGAGCAGGCCGCGCTCCATGGCATCTAAGCCTTCGTAGCTTTCTTCGTAAAAAACCTGATGAAATTGACTGAGATCGATACTCATAAATGTGTCATCCAATACGTTTACTAAAAATTATGTGTATCCACTCTTAACCACAGAGCTAATTTTTAGGGTTAATTTAACGGGTTAATTCAAGTTGTTATGAGCGTTCATTTATCACCATGAATACTCGCACACACTTAACCCAACACCTTTTTTATGGTGGTTAGTAATTGATCTGGGTTAAAGGGTTTTACAATCCAACCGGTGGCGCCCGCCGATTTACCGGCCATCTTTTTATCCCCTGTGCTCTCGGTGGTGAGCATTAAAATAGGGGTGAATTTATAACTGGCCAGACCGCGCAATTTTGAACACAGCTCGATGCCATTCATGTTGGGCATATTCACATCACTCAGGACTAAGTCCACGGTCGTGCCTTGTGCAATTTTGTACGCTTCAACACCGTCACTGGCCTCCACCACATCGTGGCCGGCACCTTTGAGGGTGAAGCTCACCATTTGACGCATGGAAGCAGAGTCATCGACTGCCAATATCTTTGCCATGTGGTTATCTCTCCTTAGTGGTGATTTAGACCAAGTGATTGATCAAGGCCCAGCAACTTAGCGCTGGAAATGGTTTGTGGGGATGGGGTAATCCAGGATAGTTGTCGACCCGCCTGCTGCAATGCAGTATGAAAACTCAGTATTAATTGCAAGGCAGAGGTATCGATTTGCTCAACGTGTGAAGCGTCTATTTCGACATCGTGTTCAGATTGAAGCATGGTTTCCATTTGTGCGTGCAGTTCCTCTGCGCGGATAATGGTGCACTTAGTGCCCAGATCCAGTTTTTCTATTTCCATTTAGACTTCGCCCAACGTTTGTATTTACTCATTTATTTATAAGGTTAGACGCTAATGTCCAGCTTGCGAACTTAACAATTGATTTTTTATGAGAAATCGAGTGCCGGAATAAAAATGCAGGGGCAGGGAGTTTGCTGAATGCGGCACCATTGTAATGGCGCCAAACTGCCAACTTCTAGCATGTGCTAAAATTGAATGGCAGCGCAGAGTCTATTTTAAATAGCGCTAATAAACGGTTATATTTCTGGATGTTCCCTAAGATATTACCTTTTTCACGGTGGCCAGTAATTGACTTGGATTAAACGGTTTAACCAGCCAACCGGTGGCACCCGCCGCTTTGCCTTTCATTTTAACGTCACCTGCGGATTCCGTGGTGAGCATTAAAAATGGCGTGAACTTGTAACTGGGTAATTGCCTAATTTTTTGACACAATTCTATGCCGTTCATATTAGGCATATTTACGTCACTTAGTACTAAATCTACTGTCTCTTTTTGTGCAATGCTTAACGCTTGGCTGCCATCACTGGCTTCTACTACTTCGTAACCTGCGGTCTTTAGGGTAAGAGTCACCATTTTTTGCATGGATACGGAATCGTCCACCACTAAAATTTTTGCCATGATTATTTTCCCTTTGTGCCCGAGTCTTGTGCCATACGGCTTTGCTTAATATTAGTTCGTTTACATCAAACTACGAATTTATGATTGATATTTTTATGGGGCAGTACTTTTTATCCTGTGCAACTGAGCGCCCATTTCATCTAGAAAAGACTGAAGTTGGCGGTTCTCTTGACCTTGGGCGCGCTCATTAAGTCTTGTTTGTAGTTTTTCAAAGCTTTTAAGTCGTTGATTAAGTTGCAGGTATATTTTTTGAGCCTGCGCAAGCTGCTGTTCAAATTGCTGCACTTGATACTGCTGGCGCACCAGTGCGGTGTCTATTTGTAAAATAAAGGATTCAAATTGCAGCAACTGACTGCCGGTCATACCCGCCTTGCCCGTTTGCTGAAAGTGCGCCATATACTCCCCTTGGTAGTCCATAAGCGATTGCTTTTTTTGATTCTCACTATTAATACTTTTCTGTAACGTACCAATATACGACAAGGCTTCGTTCACCGACTTTTGTGCCAAGTGAATAAGGGGGCTCAACCGTTTTGCGCGAAGTCTACTCATGCCGGAGCCCTTTAAGGTGAAGACGGTTGAGGTTGAAAGGCTAGGGTTTCATTAATGATCAACTGCAGCCCTTCGGTGCTATCTTTGAGGGAAAGTGATTCGTTTAGATCTTGTCCTAAAAAGGCTTTCATTATGGGAAATAGGCGCACGGCTAAGTCCAACTCGGCATTGGTGCCTGGGTTATACGCTCCCACGCTGATCAGGTCTTTATTTTGTTGATACACGCTGTAGAGGTGCTTAAAGTTTTGAGCACTTTTAAGCCACTGCGATTTAACTATTTGTGGCATGGCACGACTAATAGAGGCCTCTATGTCTATGGCGGGGTATTGGCCTTCTTCTGCCAAAGCACGGCTCAGCACGATGTGGCCGTCTAATATGGCACGGGCGGCATCGGCAATGGGGTCTTGCAGGTCATCGCCTTCGGTTAATACCGTATAAAAAGCCGTAATAGAGCCTCCGCCCGGAGGCCCGTTACCGGTGCGTTCAACCAACTTGGGGATTTTTGCGAAAACCGAAGGGGGGTAACCCTTTGTGGCTGGGGGTTCACCGATGGACAGAGCAATTTCACGCTGGGCTTGGCCGTAGCGCGTGAGACTGTCCATTAGCAGTAATACGTTTTTTCCTTGGTCACGAAAGTCTTCGGCCACGGCGGTGGCCAAAGTGGCAGCACGCATGCGCATAATGGGGCTATCATCGGCGGGAGACGCCACAACGACCGCCCTTTTTAGGCCTTCTTCACCTAATATGTCTTGAATAAATTCTTGAACTTCTCGGCCTCGTTCACCCACCAATCCCACCACACACACATCCGCGGTGGTGAAGCGTGTCATCATACCCAACAACATACTTTTACCCACACCAGAGCCTGCAAATAACCCTAAGCGTTGGCCACGGCCCACGGTGAGCAACGCATTAATGGCCCGAATACCCACGTCCATGGGCTCTCTAATGGGCGCCCGTTGCATGGGGTTAATAGCCTTTCTGTGCATGTTAAGTGAGTGCTGGCTGACTATAGGGCCTTTGTCGTCTAGGGGTTTTCCGCCACCGTCAATGACCCGTCCGAGTAAACTGTTGCCCTGTGGTATTTGAAAACCGTCGCGTATGGGGGTGACGCGGGCACCGGGTTCAAGTCCGTCTACGGCCTCGGTGGGCATCAGAAAAAACTTGTCGCGATCAAAGCCCACCACTTCAGCTTCTATTTGACTGTCTTGTTGCGCCACCCAACAGCGATCACCTACTTTCACTTTGCAGCCAACCGCTTCTAAGGTGAGACCCACCATGCGTGTAAGTTGGCCTGAAACCACCGGGGGGGGCTTGAATTGGCTGTTTTGCTTGAGCCAGTTTAACGCGTGCTGATTACTCATTTTCAGGA
>JAPYOO010000290.1 GCA_029938135.1 Bermanella sp.
ACTCCATGGTCATGTCTTTGCCCCGAATACATAACATATGCCACATGCTGCCTATTTCTTTGCCATTAAGCTCAAACGCTTCATCTTTAAAGTAGGCATCGCTGTGATAACACTGAGCCATGGTTTGGTAGTCTTTTTGTTTAAAAGCGCGGTAAAAGGTTTCAATCAGTTCTTTATGTTGTGTGGCTTGAGTCATGAAAAGGGCCTGTGCAGTGAGTCATAATTATTCTATCTGCTGATTATTATAGCCATGGATACCGTTGTTTGCGTGTGGCAGATATGACAATATAGGGTTGTATTTCGGTCATCTGGTGGCTAGAACTGTAAAAGAATGGAGCAGGGGCTATGAAGTGTATTTTATTAGTATTGGATAATAGCCCAGTGACGTCCGTGACGGGGCCCATGGAGATATTTTCATTAGCGAATAGCTTAGTGGCGCGCCCGCACAGGATGGATGTGCAGCTAATGAGTCCTTCGGGTGAGGCGGTTTCGTGTTTAGGTGGATTGACGCTTTCGGTACATGGCAAACTTTCCCAGCAGCATGGGGCCGATTTGATTGTTATTGGGGCTATTGGACATCCTGATTCAAGGCCGGCTGAATTTGACGAAGACGTTCTATCTTGGTTAAGGCAGCAGCATGCTAAGGGCAGCAAGATTGCCAGTATTTGTACTGGGGCGTTTGTATTGGCGGCCAGTGGTTTACTTGATGATTTACCGGCCACCACTCACTGGCAATGTGCGTCTTTATTTCAGCAGCGCTTTCCTAAAGTAAAATTGTGCAGTGAGGCCATGATTACTCAAAAAAATAGGCTGTATTGTTCAGGTGGTGCCAGTGCTTATCAGGATATGAGTATGCATTTAGTGCAGGAAATTTTTGGGCTTAGCGTCGCCCAGCAATGTGCCAAAGCCTTATTGTTTGATGCTGACCGACAAGGCCAATCTCAATACGCCAGTTTTCAGCCTCAACGCCGACATACCGATGAAGCAATACTGAGTGTGCAAAACTGGCTTGATGCACATTTTACAGATGATGTATCCATGGTGGCATTAGCTGAAAAAGTACATTTAAGTGAACGCCAGTTTAAACGCCGTTTTAAACAGGCCACCCAAGAGTCCCCATTGGCGTATGTTCAGGCGTTAAGGATAGAATCGGCAAAACAGGCATTGGTATCGACTAGTAAACCCATATCTCAGGTAAGCCGCCTGTCGGGGTATGAGGATGCCCGCTTTTTTAGGCAGTTATTTAAACGGCTTACGTCGTTATCACCTACAGACTACCGGCAAAAATTTGCATTACGGGGCTAGTCTAGTATTCTTATTTCATTTTTTTGAGTGGCTTATGTCTAGATTGTTAATTGTTTTATTATGCGTGGTCTGTAGCCCGGTATTTGCGGGCGTGGATTTTTTTGAAATTAAAAAATCAGCATTAATTTCAGCAGCGTCTTATGAAGATCCTGACGTTATAGTTGAGCGTTTAAATCACGTTGAATATTCACTGGTTCATCACAACGTGTTAGCGGACAGCGAGTTAAGCTATTTTTTAGCGCGTGCACCTTCTGGCCTTCAATACTTGTCTTTTCGTGGAACCGCGAATTTAGAAAATGCGCTGGTGGATTTAGATGTATCGCTTAAATTAGATACGGATCTCAATATTCTGCTGCATCAAGGGTTTGGCGGCGCGGCAAAAGCGGCGTTCGACGATGTTAAATCCAAGCTGGATAAAAACCAGCCGGTAATCGTTACTGGGCACAGTTTGGGTGGAGCGGTTGCGGTTATTATGGCCATGTATTTACAGCGTGACGGTTTTCTGTTGAATAAAGTAATTACGTTTGGCCAACCTAAAGTCACCAATGTTACGGGTGCCGATGTATTTTCCAACTTACCATTAACACGAGTAGTAACACCAAAAGATATCGTGCCGTTAGTGCCGCCACTAAGTCCTTTACAGCTTAAGAATATGGATATTTTTTGGCATATGGGTCAAGAAGTTATTTTATTGGCTGATAAAAACTATGCCATAACCGATGGTTTAAAAAGCATGATACGCGCCACTAAGTTTGTATCCAGTGTGCCGGATGAAACCAATATTCAAGCCCACCAAATGGGCACCTATTTAAGCTTGATCGATAAAAAAATTGAGGGTGCGCAGCAAGTACCTTATAAAACCGAAATTAGTCTATTCGGTTTTAGCTTGGACTAAACGCCTCTTAAATTGATAAAGGCGCTGGGCTATCGGATCTGGCGTTTTCTACCCTGTAGCGCTCTACTAAACGGCTACAGGGTAAGGACTTGCCCTTTTCCAAACGTAAAAATCTACGCATCAATCGCCGCCAGTATTTTATCCACAAACCATTGTGTCGCCCGCCCGGTATTGGTACTGCGCCATGCACAATACTGCTGTGTGACCGGCGCGTCTTTTTCAATTTCCAATTCTACCAATTGGCCACTATTTAATAGAGGCTGAATTTTGTGTTTAGGTAAAAACCCCACCCCAATTCCTTGTAACTGCGCCTGAATTTTTTGCTCCATATTAGCTACTCTTAACATGGGTCTCGCGCCTAAACTGCGGTGTGCGCGAATGGGCGATTGCGTGGCGGAGTCACGTATAACAATGGATACGTAGGGCTCAATGTCTTGTTCCGTTAAGGGTGTGGCAAGAGTCGTTAACGGGTGCGCCTTCGCCACCACAAAAAGCCATTGTGTGTTAAGGATGCTTTCAAACTGAATGCCTTGTATAGCACTGACAGGCGGCGGGCCACCGATAGTGAGATCGGCTCGTTGTTCAATAATGGCTTCTAATGTGCCGCCCATTACTTCTTCGCTTATGTTGACCTGCACGCCGCTATTAAGCTGTTGAAACTCGGCCAGTATGGGGTAAAAGCGTTGAATATCCCACACCGTGTCGATGGCAATATTCAATTCAGCTTCCCAGCCACTGTTAACCTGGTGGGCACTGTTCACCACATCTTGGGCGGCCACTAATAATTGGCGTCCTTGTTCTAACAACACTTTCCCTGCTGGGGTTAATACCGAGCGCCGTCCAGCACGTTTGAATATAGCAAAACCCAAATCCTCTTCTAGCTTCTGCACGGTATAAGTCACGGTGGAAGGCACCCGAAACAATGCTTGGGCTGCGCTCGCAAAACTGCCCTTGCGATCGATGGCATCTAATACGGTTAAGGCGTCTAGGGTGAGTTTCATGAGATTCCGTTTTTTCTTTAACTGTTCAGTAAATTCGAACTAATAGCTCGATATTACCCGATTTTTTAATTATATGTACTGCTTATAATAGCTTTAACAGTTTGCAAACGCCGAACAAATTAGAAAGCAAACGCACTAAATAAGACTAAATAGCCGATTAAGGCAAAGGACATGCATTATGAACATATTATCTCGTGACAGCTTACCTCGTGGTGGATTTGCAGGAATTGAAGAAACTCGCCTAGTGAAAGATACGCAAATCGGTGGTAAAACGGATACTTGGGATGGTTTAGGTAACTTTGTTTATTTGGCCGATGCTCGTTATGTACCCTTCGGAGAATCTGGCATGCACCCCCATCTTGAAGTAGATGTGATTACTATTATGTTAGAAGGGCGTCTTACCCATGAAGGCTCCATGGAGCACGGCCAATCCATGGTGGCCAATCAAGCGCAAGTGCAGCGTGCGGGGGGGGAAGGCTTTGATCATAATGAAATTAACCCAGATGAAAGCCGTACCCGTTTATTGCAAGTATGGGCATTACCAGAAGCTTCTGGCACCGCCGCCGCGTATAAAATTTACGATACCAACGATGGTCAGTTACACCGTATTTATGGTGGTAACCCCGAGCAAACAAATAGCTTCGATAGCCATACCGTAATCGATACTGGTTTGGTTTATAAAGATTTTGAAGTAAATCGCACACGGGACACAATGGTGTACGTGGTTAACGGTGAAGCCATAGTAAATGGCCAGTTGGTGAAAGATGGCGATTTAATACGGGCTGATGCCATAGACCTTAAGGTGATCAGTGACGATGCGCACTTAACGCTTATTAGTCTTGG
>JAPYOO010000051.1 GCA_029938135.1 Bermanella sp.
ATTAAAAATGGCCTGCTTACCGCACCCTGATTAATAGGGGTGTCTATGTAGCCTGGCGACAGCAATGTTACATCGATATTTTCATTATGCGTTTCAGCCCGAAGTGCTTCGGTGTAGGTTGTCACTGCGCTTTTAGAAGCGCTATAAGCCGAGGAGCCAGGCATCCCTCTGAACGCCGCCACCGAACTGATCGCGACGATGTGACCGTGTCCCTGCTGGCGAAATAACTGCACCGCAGCATCCACCGTCGCCATAAACCCAATGACATTGGTATTGATCATGTCTCGAGCATGCCTAAAGGTATTCCGGGTGCCAATACGCCCTGTGTAACCAATACCCGCATTGGCCAATACTTTATCTATCCCCCCTAACGCGGCAGACGCTTGGGCCAAAACCTGTTGAGTCTGTTGAAAGTCCTGAACGTCTAAGATCGAGACAAAAACCTTAATCTTAAATTCTTGTTCTAACTCTTGTTTAAGCGTCTCTAGAATATCCAGCCGGCGTGCCGTTAAAGCCAAGTTGTGGCCACGACGAGCGAACTCTTTGGCCATTTGCATGCCTAGGCCCGATGACGCCCCCGTAATAAAGATGTTGTGCGAGTCACTCATATAAACGCCTTTTATTAGAATTTTAATTCCGTTAGTACTCAATTCAAGCAAATAGGGATCACCTTTACTGTTATCCACCAACCCTCTAGAGCGATCCGTGTGTCACAAAACATTACAGAAAATTGACCAGCCTTGTCTATAGTTAATTTATAGGCTCATCGGTCACAATTAATGCCCTTGGGTCTGCTTTAACGTCTACTATTAATTGAGCGAGAGACACCATGGCATTACCCAAAAAAGTCCAAGCTGTTCTGGATGAATGGAATGTGGAGTACCGTATCGCAAACATCACGCCAATCACGAGTCGCTTAGCGGTTTTTAATATGCCAGGAATATCCGAAAACTCAGCCCAACTTTCTATCCTTGAAGACGAGCATGGCCGTATTCAGGTGATTTTTCCTTCAAAAAATATATTGGATTTAAACAAACTTCAGGCCCTCACATCGCGTCAGCTTACGCCGTCGTCGCAAGACAAGGTCGATAAAATTCGTCGTAGCCTCAACTTACAATCTATTCCCGCACTGCCTCAGGTCACTGGATTAGAGACCTATGTCGATAAAGGATTACTAGACTACGACAAGATCTCAATGGAGATCAGCGATGCGCAATTACTCGAAATTCCCATAGAAGATTTTCAGGCGTTGGTGAAAAATGCCCATGTGGGTGACTATTGCGCGGTGGTGCCTGAAATTACGTTACCCGATCAGCAATGGAGTCAGCAGGATACGTCGCAAATTATTCATGCAGTGAAAAATTTCACCACACGCAGGATTCATCAGCGCCTAGAAGAAACCTTAGATATGCCGCCCATGCCAGAGACGGCACAGCGCATCATAGACTTGCGTATGGACCCTGACGCCGAAAGCGATGAACTGGCCGAGTTAGTGGGCCACGACCCAGGTTTAGCCGCTCAGGTCATTAGCTGGGCCAATAGCCCTTATTATGGCATCGCCGGCACCATCACCAATGTAGAAGAGGCCGTTATTCGAGTACTGGGGTTTGATTTAGTCATCAACTTAGCACTCGGTTTATCCCTTGGTAGAACTCTAGCGGTGCCCAAAGATGGCCCCCAAGGGTACACCCCATTTTGGCAGCAAAGTGTGTATACCGCCGCCATGATGGCCGAACTGGTACGTGCCTTACCGCCCAAACAAAGGCCCAGTCAGGGCATGGCTTATTTGTGTGGGTTGCTGCATAACTTTGGCTTTTTGTTGCTGGGCCATGTGTTTCCGCCCCATGCTAAGTTGGCTAACCGCCACATAGAAGCCAATCCACAGATTAATCGCTACCACATTGAGCAGCATTTAATGGGCATTACTCGCGAGCAAATTAGCAGCAATCTATTTAAACAATGGGGCCTGCCCGACGAAGTGTGCACCGCTATTCGTTATCAGAACGAACCAAGCTTCGACGGGGAGTACAATATGCTCAGTAAAATGCTGTACGTATCGTCACGATTACTGAGCAAAGAAAAATTAAATGACGCGCCCTTAGAACTCATACCCGAAGACATAATAAGCAGTTTAAATCTTGATATGGATAAAGCGCGGGCAGGCCTTCAAAAGGTATTAGATTCACAAGACGAATTACAAGAGATGGCCCGCCAACTAAAAGGCTAACGGACTATAAATGGCTAAAACATAACGCCTAAGAAAGGGTGCTCAGCCACTTAACTTTTTATGTTAGTGGTGAGACGTTGCCGGTAACACAGAAGGCGCGACTCCCCACGCAGGCACCTCTGGAAACGGGGCTTCACTTAACGGCTTGGGCACATCGATTGGATACGCCTTCAACTGCGCTCTAATTCCAGCAAAGTAATTTTCTATCACCACCTTACTTTGATCCACCCAAGGTTTTAGCTCATTTGATAAATTAGCTATCACCATCAACTCGGTATTTTCTACCGAACGAAAGCTATAATAGTAAAAGGCCGACAACTCATCATGCAGCTGTTTTTGCACACGGCTGGCCTGTTTCAACCAAAGCACTTGTACTGCCTCTTCCATTTGTAGGTCTGTAAGCTGGGTAAGCCCAAGTGCATGACAGCTTTTCCAGATTTGCTGGCGCAACGTCATGTTCAACTGCTCGCTCATATACTGCACATCAGCCACTAACTTAGAACGGTGCTCACTGGGCGTTTGAGTTTGCAATTTAAAGTAATATTCACGTAATGGCTCACGCTCAACAGGCGCTAAGGCCGAACGCTCTAGCTGGTCTTGTAACGCCCACACTTGTGATGACCATGCTGTATTTGAATTCGGCCCCACTTGCGCCACTAAATCCACAATTAAATTACTGGCCATCAAACGGCTGTCTAAATATTCCAGCCTTGCCGTTAAAGCGGGCTGCAGTTCTGCCTGCACCGCCATCACACACACCGGCCTAAGGGTTTCCCACAACGGTGCCACTTGTACTGCTAAATCTTCAATTTTTTGTTGGGCCGATACCGCACCCACCAATTGAGCCCACAACAACATGGGCAAACAAATCCACCGCATTTTTTACCTTCTTCTAAACTATTTATCGACCACTGATTGACCAGCATCTTCATTGTTAAAACAAGCGAGGTCTAACTGATCTTCAGATTTAGCCACAATACACGATACCGCCGCGTCCCCAGTGACATTCACTGCTGTGCGCAACATATCCAACAGACGGTCCACGCCGATGATTAAGGCGATGCCTTCCACCGGTAAACCCACTTGGGTCAATACCAGTGACAACATGACTAAACCCACACCAGGTACACCGGCGGTACCAATGGATGCCAAGGTCGCGGTCACAATTACGGTTAAATAATCCATCGCCGATAAATCAATGCCATAAGCCTGTGCAATAAATACAGTGGCAACCCCTTGCATGATGGCGGTACCATCCATGTTTAAGGTAGCGCCCAATGGCAAACTAAAAGAGGCCACTTTATTATCCACCCCAAGGCGGTTTTCAACCGTTGCCATTGTAATCGGCAAGGTGGCATTACTGGATGCGGTACTAAAAGCAAACAGCTGCACCGGGCGCATTTTCTTAAAGAAGACCCCGGGCTTTAAACGGGCCAGCACCACCAATAACGAAGGGTAAACGACAGTGGCGTGTAAAATTAATACTAGCACCACGGTCGCAAAATACACCGCCAACTCAGCAATGGCACCTAAACCTTTACTGGCAAACAAATTAAACAACAAAGCGAATACGCCGTATGGCGCAAGGGTCATTAACATACCCACCAGCTTCATTACTACGGCATTCCAATCCTGGAAGTTTTGCTTTAATCGCTCACCCGCTTCACCACTGTGATTAATGGCAACACCTAATAACAAAGCAAACACGATAATTTGCAACATTTTGCCATCGGCCATGGCGGCAATAGGATTACTGGGAAAAATATCAATTAATACTTGAGCGAACGAGCTGCCCTGAGAAATATTCACTTGCGAGGTACTGGTTAATTCAGCCCCTACTCCAGGCTGAAATAACAGTGCCATCACCATGGCCAAGGTAATCGCCACGGCGGTGGTAAACAAATACAGTAAAATGGTTTTACCGCCTAAACGGCCCATTTGTTTACCGCCCCCCAAACTGGATGCACCACACACTAATGATACAAACACCATAGGAACCACCAATAACTTTAAGGTGGCCACAAAGATTTTACCCATCACAAAAAACAAACCACCGGCTAGCCAGTCTGTAATTAACACATCAAGCCAGGAATAGTATCCCGTCGCGACTTGCGCTAATGCGCCCGTCGTTATGGCCAGTACCATAGCTATTAGAATTTTTTGGGTAAGTCCGAGGGGTTGTGTCATAGGTTATTTTTTCTTTTTAGGTTTAAGAAATTTAGTTAGACCTTGGAACCACATTACTTCAGAGAAGTCGCCACCAATCACTAAGTCTTTACTCTGAATGCCTGCCATAAAAGCATTTTTATCTTTAGCGGTTAAAATCGACAAACCTGCGGCTGCGTCTTTAAAAGTAAGGGTAAAGGTAGGGTCGGTTGTGAGGCCAGCTGAAGATTTTATTTTGCCGTCTTTAACGGTGTAGTTGCGACCGCTGCCACTTTGGGTTTGGATTTGAAAAATCAAATCTTTACCGGCAATGTATTCAATACAGGCAGGGTTAGTTTTTGAGGCTTTTTTTAGAATTCGGGCGAGAGCCCATAACAACAATTTAAACTTTAACATCTGTTTTACCACTTGTGAGATATAGAATGGAGATAATCAACAAGCGCTTGCGCGCCGCGGCATAGTACCACGGCACCCAGATGCATCAAATTTTAACTGTTTACAGCTTCTTTTAAGGCTTTACCGGGCTTAAAGCCAACAGAGTTACTGGCCTTAATGGTAATTTCTTCACCTGTTTGTGGGTTTTTACCCTGACGCTCTTTACGATGCTTTTGCACAAAGCTGCCAAATCCAATCAAACTAACTGTGTCATCTTGACGCAATGCTTCAGTGATTTGATCAGTAATAATGGTGATAATTTCACCAGCTTTATCTTTGGTGATGTCAGCTTGATCTGCAACGTAGGCAGCGAGTTCAGGTTTGCGCATGATACTTATCCACTATTATTTTAATTATTAAAGCCAGCTAACCGGCAATTCCTTGTTAAGTTTCATCTTTTCAGCAACACAGTCTCCGGTCAAGGCATAACCGAGTAATTTACCCTCAGAATCCTTAAATAAAGCCTGTAAATGTGGAGTCTGGCCTTCTATTGTCCATTCGCCTTTAGATGTGTCTCGTGGCGGACAGGTCACGACTGGCATAGTAGGCGTTTTCACCATGACAGGCATGACAGGATATTGTAGTAGATTCTCCTGACCCGCTAAGGTTTTGGCCAAGGCACGAGCACTGTTCATTAAGGGCAATACGTACAATAAATGCAAACCATCCACCTGTGCACAGTCTCCCAATGCATAAATATGCTCATCACTGGTTCTTAACTGGCGATCCACTTCAATGGCTTTATCGACGTTTAGGCCTGCGGTTTTGGCAAGTTCAGTACGCGCTCTCAATCCAACGGCACTTAATACAACGTCTGCGGTTAATACACTGCCATCACTTAACGTTATCTCAACACCTTCTGGCGTTTTTTGTACGGCATTGGCCGATAACCCCAGATGCATCGTTACACCCAACTTTTGTAAGGCTGGAATAAGCACCTCACCACAAGCAACAGGCACTAAACGCGATAACGGTTGTGCATCGGGTGCCACCAGCTGCACATTAAAACCCGCAGCGGCTAAATCATGGGCGTATTCACAACCGACTAAACCGGCACCTAATACCACCACGTCTTTTTTAGTTTTTAGCGCTTGATGAAATGCGTGGTAGTCCATTAAGTCATTCACATGAAATAGATGTTCACTACCCGGCATTTGCAAGGTGATAGGCTCAGCCCCTAAGGCTAAAACTAAATCTGAATATTCAAGCACATCGTCTTGTACAAATACTTGTTTTTGCACACAGTCAATTTTTGAGACTTTTTGAAAAGTGCGGATTTCAATTTTTAAGGTGTCTGCCATGGCAGCCGCATCATTCATCGCTAATCCAGCGGCGTCTTTACCCTTACTAAAGCCGGTAGACAACATAGGTTTGCTGTATTGACGACCATCGTCTGAGGTAAGCATCACAATGGCACGCTCTTGATCGTGTTTGC
This sequence comes from Bermanella sp., assembly GCA_029938135.1. Classification (GTDB taxonomy): domain Bacteria; phylum Pseudomonadota; class Gammaproteobacteria; order Pseudomonadales; family Oceanobacteraceae; genus Bermanella. Next base: position 6,264 of record JAPYOO010000051.1, read on the forward strand.
GAAACTCTTTAACTAGGTTGTAGCCAGCTAGGCCCGTGCCGATAATGATTAGCGGTGCAGTCATGGTTTAGATCTCTACCATTTCAAAGTCATCTTTACCTACGCCACAATCTGGGCATAACCAGTCCTCGGGCACATCACCCCAAGCAGTACCAGGCGCTAAACCTTCTTCAGGACAACCTTCGGCTTCATCGTAAATCCAACCACAAACAATACATTGCCACTTTTTCATAATTATTCTCTACCACTGTGTAAATTTAAGCGGCGCAAATTTTAACCAATATTGGCAGAAATTTGTACTTATTTTATGTTTTACCCGCTTTTCTAATGACTAGGCTCTATTTGCACACAGAATGCCCCTATTGAAACGGTATCGCTGATATTTTGTGCAAGCTGGGAGGTTTGATCGCAGTAAAACGGAGTGAGCGAGCCTCTAATTAACGGCCCGCACGATAAAAAGCGGCATAAAAAGATTAATTTAATTCGCTACCACTAACACTTACCCGCTATGGGCCGCCGCATATTCTGGGCTTGCTTTGTTTTGCTCTGGGCGATAGTAGTCCTTGCTCCATTTTTCAATGAGCTCTAAGCCGCCATTGCCCCAAGGATGGAAGCTGCCTTCAAAGAACTCTTTATAAGGTTTACGTAACGAGCGCCACATGCCCCCTTTACCAAACATCCAGGATACAAAACGGCCAAACTCTTTAAGGTTCCACCAGTGTTTGCTATTAAACACCAGAATGAACATGTGCTTGGCCAGGCGCATTTGGATTAGAAACACTGACAATTTCATGATCTTAGCCAGATATTTTTCATCCCCTATGACTTCCATGTACACATCAAAACAAACTGATTTATGCTCCACCTCTTCTACTGCGTGCCAGAAAAATAAATCTTTAAATGGTGTCTCTAAGCCATCCATATATTGTGGGTTATTTATCAGGTACTCGGCCATGATAGCGGTGATGTGCTCCGCGCTCACAGTGTGGGCCAAACGGAATTTGTGAGTGAGCTTAGATACTCGGGTATCGATTACTTTTTGCAGAGCATCTTCCACTTTCTTGGTCTTGTAACCCAAGCGATCCAGTTCTTTATTAACTAAGGCATGTTGATGACTGTGATGCCCTTCCTGACCAATAAAGCCTTTTACCTGCTTTAATAATGCTGGATTCTTAATCTGATCACGGTAGTTTTTGACCGAGTTTAAAAACTCGGTTTCACCGGCGGGAAAGGATGCCGACAAACCCGCCATAAAGGCTGACTTGTAAATATTGTCATCAAAAAACTTAATATTTTTAAGGGAGCCAAAAGGGAAATCCATGTGTCTGGGTTTGATCACCAATTTTTGATGGTCATTATTTTGTGGCTGAGCCATTGCATACCTCTATCATCTAATTAATCAGCAAGACTCTAAGGGTCTTTTACTGTGACGCATTAAATATGATTCAAAGGTGCCCATGGCGACAGGTTATTACAATGCAGTTTTCCGGTTAATAGAGGTCACGGCCAAAAAATGTGATGTTTATAAATAAAAATATACTGTAAAAGGTCGTTAATAATTTTAAAGCACGTTTAGTTTTCGGTACGCTGCGGGAGTGTGTCCTGAAAATGTTTTAAATGACTTAGTAAAACTCGAAGCATCACTGAAGCCCAGCCGTTCCGATATTTCCTCAAGGCTATGCTCACCATTAAAGAGTAGTTGTTTGGCGCTAATTAAACGCTCTTGCAACTTAATGTCTTTAAAGGTGGTATCGAACTCCCTCAGTCTGCGTTGTAAAGTGCTGGGAGAGACATACATCAAGTCTGCCATTTCTTTTAAGCTGGGATTTTTACCGGGTAAACTTTTTAACTTTTGACGAATATCATTTACCAGATCTTGTGATGAAATCTCTTGCAGTGTTTGATCACACTGGTTCTTGGCCAGCTTTGCTAACTCCTGGTTAATAGGATTAATAGTTAAACTGAGCCATGCTTTAGGTACCATTAACTGATTGATTTTTTGAGAAAACTTAAGTTGAAAACCCTCAATTTCGCCCCATGGAAAATCTTCCGGTTCAGAAGATTTTTGATGAATAATGCATTGCTCAGGCAAGTTATAATTAACCAACAGCTTAGCCAGCACGTATTCAAAACTTACCAGCGCGGCCAACGTTAAGTAATAATCGTATTTAGACGTATCTTCCGACATTCGCAGGCACAGATAGCCACCTTCCTCTACTAACTGTAAAGAGTGAGAATTTGAGCGCGTTTTATAATAGCGGTGTGCCAGGTTGGCCACCTCATTAATGTCGGACGCCCCTTGTATGGCCACGCCTAAAGATCCGTGTAAAGACAACCCCATGCCTTTGCTAAATTCAATCAACGCCTCGTATGGATGTGGCAAAGCATTGAACAGGTTGTAACCCATTATATGGAAGGTCTGTTCGCTCACCCGTTGCGGTGGATTTAACAACAGCTGCAAATCAGCAGCTGAATTCTCCACTAGGGTTTCCACCGCGATGCCTTTGGACAAGGCAAAATCACGCACGTAGATCAGGTAATCACTAGAAACGAGCCGGGCCTGTTTTGTTATTTTTTTTAAGGGCATATAAATGACCTCTAATGACCAGTAACTTGCAACCTTAGCACCTGTATTGCATGTGAACAATAGTTCATAGTTTTACCTAACATCGACGTGCGCTACCCAAGTAAAACTTGGCCAGTATCGACGTATTAACAATAAAAACAGGATGGAAAAGATGAAAAACCAATTGCAAGATGCCGTCATCGCCATCACTGGGGCGGGTTCCGGCATTGGCCAAAGCCTGGCATTGCAATGTGCCAAACAAGGCAGCAATCTGGCCATCTGCGACATTAACCTAGAGGCCCTACAAGCCACTAAGTCTCAAATTTCCGCTCTGTATCCCCACACAGATGTACTCACTCATAAAATTAATGTGGCAGATAAAGACCAGGTTTTTCAATGGAGCGAAGATGTTTTTGCATATTATGGAAAAATAAACGTCATCATCAACAACGCAGGTGTGGCGCTATCGGCCACAGTGGAAGCCATGCAGTACAAGGATTTTGAATGGCTCATGGACATTAACTTCTGGGGGGTGGTACACGGCTGCAAAGCGTTTTTGCCGCACCTTAAAAAAGCGCCCTGGGGACATATCGTCAACGTTTCCAGTTTATTTGGTTTAATTAGCACACCTAATACCTCGGCCTACAATTCAGCAAAGTTTGCCGTAAAGGGATTTAGTGAAAGCCTGCGCATTGAACTCATGATGTCGCACAAACACCTTAATTTAAGTTGTGTACACCCTGGTGGCATTAAAACCAACATCGCCAACTATGCCCGCGACGGCGGCGACAAACTGGGTTCGGCAGGACGCATGACCACTAAAGAGCGCAATGATAATTTTAACGATAAATTTGCCAAGACCACACCGGAGCAAGCAGCCAATATTATTATTAACGGCATCATAAAAAAACGCCCCAGAATTCTAGTAGGCATGGATGCTAAGGCTTTGGATTTATTACAACGATTATTGCCTGTTAGATATCAAAAAGTGGTACAAAAGGTTTTCAGCTAGCACTAAGGAATGATCATGCATAAAGAATTTATTGATACCATCATTATTGGTGCAGGATTGTCCGGTATTGGTGCGGCTTACCATTTACAAAAACAATGCCCCACAAAATCCCTGGCGATATTGGAAGGCCGTAACGCGCTAGGAGGCACTTGGGATTTATTTCGTTACCCAGGTATTCGCTCCGACAGCGACATGTTCACCTATGGCTACGACTTTAAACCCTGGACTGACAAAAATTCATTGGCTACTGGGGAAAAGCTATTAAGCTATTTAAATGAAACCGCGCAAGAAAATGGCATCAAGGAAAAAATTCGCTTTAACCATAAGGTGGTTAGATTAGCCTGGTCCAGTGCCAGCGCCACTTGGACCGTAGAGGTGGACGTGAATGGTAAAACGCAGATTTTTGAAAGCCGTTTTGTATTATCTTGCGGTGGATATTATGATTACAGCGAAGGCTATCAACCCGAGTTTAAAAACAAAGACAGCTTTAAAGGTGAATTTGTTCACCCGCAACACTGGCCACAAGATTTAGATTACGCCAATAAAAAAATTGTGGTCATTGGCAGTGGCGCCACCGCCGTCACCTTAGTGCCTAACCTTGCTCAGAAAGCGACGCACGTGACGATGTTGCAACGCTCCCCCACCTATATTGCTTCTATGCCCATGCAAGACGGTTTTTTAAATTTTTTACGACTGTTTTTACCCAAGATTTGGGTGTCACGTTTTGCACGCTGGCGTAATGTCCTTGTGGCCTCGCTTATTTATAACTACATGACACGTTTCCCCAATCGCGGCCGAAAGTTATTAGACAAAAAACGCAATCAAATTTTAACCGCCGACATCGACAAAAAACACTTCACCCCTAGTTACGAGCCTTGGGATCAACGATTGTGTTTAATTCCGGATGGCGATTTATTCGAAGCCATTAACGCGGGAAAGGCCGATATTAAAACCGACCACATAGATGAAATTACTGCCGACGGCATTCGCCTTAAATCGGGAGAGCACTTGGATGCCGACATCATCGTCAGTGCCACCGGCTTAAAATTAAAAATGATGGAAGAGGTACATATCACCGTAGACGGTGAGGTGCTTAAACCCAGCGATAAAATGTTTTACCGCGGAATATTACTGGAAGACGTGCCAAATTTTGGCACCGTATTTGGATACACCAATGCCTCTTGGACCTTAAAGTCCGAGCTGGTAAGTGAATATGTGTGCCGCATCATCAATCATATGGATGAGGTTGATCGCCCCATCTGCGTACCGGTGGATGAATGTAATACCCAGCGAGAATTATTTTTAAACTTAAGCTCGGGTTACATCCAACGGGCTCAAGAGGGCATTCCAAAGCAAGGTTCGGTACAACCCTGGCGCTTGGATCAAAACTACAAAAAAGATAAAAAGCGCTTGCGAGGCGTGAAGATTGATGACGGCATTTTGCAGTTTAAAAAGCCCACCAATATGAACACCGATGTAACCGATTCAGCCCTTTCTCAATCCCGATAGCCTCTTATTTATTTAACTCCGCTTGTGGGTAACACCCCAAGCCGGAGTATGTTTCCATCTATTTACAAGGACACTCCCATGGCTTTAAAACGTGTTGGCCAAATTTTTAGCGTAGCCATTGTAGCCCTGGCCATAGTGGCCGGTGTCTACTCCACCGAACTCAACCAGCTGTACAGGGTAGTGAATTTATTTAAGCCCGATGTCATTGTGCATAATTTTTCTAACATGCGGGAGGTTATGGCAACTAAGGTGATTAAACGCTCAGGGTCCGTGCGTACGCTTAATCATGCCCCTCAAGACTTACCCCAAACCTTTATGTTCAAGGGGCAGGAATTCAATCTGGAGACGTTCTTAAGCGACACCCAATCCACTGCCATGTTGGTGGTACAAGATGACGCAATCACCTTTGAAAATTATTACCTTGGAACACACGACACCGACTTACGGGCTTCTTGGTCCATGGCCAAAAGTTATTTAAGCGCCATATTTGGCATTGCGGTTTATGAAGGACACATCAAAGACTTAAACGTGCCCGTTACCGATTATGTGCCATTGCTCGCCGGCAGTGGCTACGACGGTGTCACCATTAAAAACGTATTGCAGATGAGCAGCGGTGTCGCCTTTAACGAAGACTACACCGACTTTAACAGCGACATTAATCGCTTTGGGCGCATGATGGCTATGGGTGGCAGCTTTGATGAGTTTGCCACCACCTTGAAACATGAACGAGAGCAAGGCACTTACATGCAATACGTGAGCATAGACACTCACGTGCTGGGTATGGTGTTGCGTGCCGCCACCGGCAAAACCATTGAAGAATACTTAACTGAAAAACTCTGGTCTAAGCTTGGCAACGAACAGGATGCCCGCTATTTAGTAGACGGTTTAGGTGAACCCATGGTGCTGGGTGGCCTGAACGCCACCACCCGCGACTATGGCCGCTTAGGCATGTTGTTTCGTGACAACGGCATGATCAACGCAGAGCAAGTGGTGCCCGCCCAATGGATTAAAGACAGCATTACTCCGGATGCCTCGCACCTAATACCTGGCAAACGTGACAATGCAAAATCCGTTTTTGGGTTTGGTTATCAATGGTGGATACCCGAAGACGCTCAAGGAGAGTTTTTTGCTTTAGGTATTTATGGTCAGTTCATTTACATTAACCAAGTGGCGGATGTGGTGATTGTTAAAAACAGCGCCAATACCCATTTCACCAACGACAACTATGAAAGCATTCACCAAAGCCTGGCAGCCTTTCGCAGCATCGCATTAAGTTTGATGGAGCAGCCCACCCCAGAAGTAGCCAGTGGCTCGGTTCAATAACGACTGTCCACTGAAGAATACAAAAAAACACTCTGAAAATAGGCTGTTACGCAGGGTGTGCTATTTGATATTCTGCACTGGCTTTATTTTGTTCGGGCTGGGCATATTCACGCTGCCACTTTTCAACCAGCTCTAGCCCACCATTATTCCAAGGGTGAAACCCTTTTTTATAAAACGCTTTATAGGGCTGGCGTAACGAGCGCCACATACCGCCCTTGCCAAACATCCACGATAAAAAGCCAGTAAATTCTTTAAAGCTCGCCCAGTGCTTGGTATTGAATGCCAATTTGAACATGCGCTGGGTAAAATGAAGGTGCATTATGGTGATGGCAATTTTCATGGTTTTATTAAGATATTTCACATCCCCCACCACTTCCATATACACGTCAAACGCCACCGACTTGTGCTCAATCTCTTCCACCGAATGCCATAACAATAAATCTTTCATGGGCGCGTCCATGCCTTCTAGAAAAGCAGGTTCATTTAACGCATATTCGGCCATAATTGCTGTGATGTGTTCCGAGCAGACGGTATAGGCCAAACGAAACTGCTGAGTCTGTTTCGTCACCAGTTTAGCAATTTCCTTTTTAAGGTCCTTCTCAATTTTATCGGTGCGGTAACCCAGACGATCCAGTTCTGAGTTTACAAATCGATGTTGGCGGCTGTGGTGTGCTTCCTGCCCAATAAAGCCCTTCACCTGATGTTTTAAATCGGGGTTGTTAATTTTATCGCGAAAGTAGCGCACCGAGTCTAAAAACTCCGCCTCACCCAGAGGAAAGGATGCGGACAATCCAGCCATAAAGCTCGACTTATAAATGTTATCGTCAAAGAACTTAAGTTTCTTTAACCTGCCAAATGGAAAGTCCATGTGCCGCGGTTTAATTGCTAATTTTTGATGCTCAAAGTTGGTATCTGCCACATTCACCTCACGGTTAAGCTTTAAGTGATGCCACTGAATAGTTAGTGGGCCATTTTAATATGGTCCATGTTTGGACTGGGCAACAGGTTATTGCACCGCAATTTCATTGTTATTCTAGGTCAGTTTTTGTTCACCTCTATAAGCGGTGCCAGTACACAGTGGCCCCACTTGATTTCATTGGCGGATTCCTCCATTCTGTGGCCGCATTTTTAAGCTAATACTCTCCCCTATGGCGTTAACGTTTTCTACAAATCTGACTCAACAAGATTGGCTCAGTTTATCTCCTATGCCTCACAGCTTACTGAGCCTGCCTTGGCGTACGTGGTTATTAGATAAGGGCTCGTTGACCCAGCGTTTAAAAGATTTAAGCAATGGCGAATTTTGTGTGCAGGTCACTCACACCGGCAGTGCACGCGCCTCGTTATCAGAAGCACGGACCTTGGGCATTACAACGCGCAGCGTCGTGTATGTGAGGGAAGTAAACCTGTGCATTCGTGAAAAAGTGGTGGTGGTGGCGCGCAGTGTGATCCCTCGCAGCACCTTAACCGGAGCGGAACGCCAATTACGGGTATTAAACAATAAACCGCTTGGGGAGTTTTTATTCAGCCATAAACATATGAGCCGCAGCAGTATTCAAATTAAAAAAGGCCGAGTGGACCACAAGTTGATGTGGGGCCGACGCTCAATATTCAAATTGAACAATAAACCGTTGTTGGTAAGCGAGTACTTTTTACCAAGCCTGTTAGACGCTAATAGAGAAGCCCTTAGGCCCTAAAGCAGGTACTATAGGGCCTACTTTACCCTTTTTGACTTTATAGTTTAGGCCCGCTCAGAATGAACTGGTTAATCGATCGCTTTCCCCGTTTGCCCTTTTACATCCAACTAATGCGTCTGGACAAACCGGTGGGGATTTACCTGTTGTTATGGCCGACCCTGTGCGCGCTATGGATTGCCGGTTCTGGTCACCCCAGCTTAAGCAACCTGATTATTTTTGTATTAGGCGCAGGTATCATGCGCAGTGCCGGCTGTGTTATTAACGACTACGCCGACCGCGATGTGGATAGGCATGTTAAACGCACCCAAAACAGGCCGTTAGCGCAAAAGGTAATTTCCTCTAAACAAGCGCTAATACTGTTCGCAGGTTTGTGTGCACTGGCGTTTTTATTGGTACTGTTTACCAATGAATTCACCATTTACCTGTCATTTGGTGGTTTGTTGTTGGCCAGCCTTTACCCCTTCATGAAACGCTACACCCATTTGCCCCAAGTGGTATTAGGGGCTGCATTTGCTTGGGCGGTGCCCATGGCCTTTGCCGCCGAACAAAACCAGTTGCCCGATGTGGTATGGCTACTTTATATCGCGACCCTTACCTGGACCGTGGCCTACGACACTCAATATGCCATGGTGGACAGGGAAGACGACTTAAAGATTGGTGTAAAAAGTACGGCCATATTGTTTGGTGATGCCGATAAAATGATCATAGGTGTCTTGCAAGCCTTTACCCTCATAGCTTGGTTAATGATAGCGTCTAAAATTGAAGCCAGTTGGCCGGTTTACCTGTCTATCGCCATGAGCGGTGGTTTGTTTCTTTATCATCAAAAGCTCATTAAATACCGTGACCGAGAATTGTGTTTTAAAGCTTTTTTAAACAACCACTGGGTGGGCGCCGTGATGTTTGCAGGTTTACTAAGTCATTATGCGTTTTAGCCAAAACGCATAATGACGGACATATTTATTGTCATGTCACACAATTGTCATATATTAACGGTGTAATACGTTACGAATTGGAATCACAAGTAATAGTGACAACTATGAAGCAGCAGGGAAAAAAAATCTTAATCGTGGACGATGAACCATCGATCCGCGACATGATTGCAGTAGCACTAGAGATGGCGGGCTTTCAGTGTATAGAAGCCGCTACCGCTAAGGATGCCTATGCGCTGGTAGTAGACGAAAAACCGCAGATGATATTGCTAGATTGGATGTTACCCGGCACCAGCGGTATTGAACTGGCACGACGCTTAAAACGTGATGAACTGTGTAACGATGTGCCCATCATCATGCTGACCGCCAAATCAGAAGAAGACAACAAGATACTGGGGCTTGAAGCGGGTGCCGACGATTATATTACTAAGCCGTTTTCACCCAGAGAGTTGGTCGCACGTCTTAAGGCGGTATTAAGACGCACCACGCCGCAAGGCATAGAAGAGCCCATACAAGTAGATGGCTTAACCCTAGATCCCATACGCCATCGGGTGAGCGCCAATGATGAGCAACTGGATATTGGCCCCACTGAATTTCGCCTATTACAGTTTTTCATGACACATCAAGAACGCGCTTACAGCCGCACTCAATTACTAGACCAGGTATGGGGTGGCAATGTGTATGTGGAAGAGCGTACGGTAGATGTTCATATTAGGCGTTTACGTAAAACACTGGGAGTGAACTTTGATTATTTAATTCAAACCGTGCGCGGTACCGGCTACCGATTCTCCCAAAAACCCAAATAAGACTCCATTAATTAAGAGTAACCTGTGTGAATAATAATGGTTGGCCAGTGGCCTTCCGCCAGCTAAGTTTGGCGTTATTACTGGCTTGGTTTATAGGCTGGATGCTAGGCAATAGCTTTGCCATCATTGCGCTTGCTTTAGCGGGTTTTCTTGGCTGGCACTGGTATCAATTACACAGAATGCGGGCCTGGTTATTAAATCAAAAAGACGTGGAACCACCCGAAAGTCGTGGTGTGTGGGGTTTAGTATTTGATGATATTTACCATTTACAGCGCCGCCAGCAAAAATCCCAAAGCCGCTTAAAGGCCGTTATTCAGCGCATTGAAGATGGCACCTCTGCCCTAAAAGACGGAGTGTTAATGGTGAATAACCAGGGCAACCTAGAGTGGTGGAATACAGCCGCCAGCCAATTGTTAGGATTAAAAGAAAGCCAAGATTTAGGCCAGCCCATCACCAACCTAGTACGCGCGCCCGAATTTAAAGCCTACTTTGATGCCAGCCAATATGGCGAACCGTTAGAAATGCCAGCGCCCACCAATAGTGATGTACAGCTGCAGTTTCAAATTACTCTATATAGCCTTCAAGACCGCTTAATACTGTGCCGAGATGTAAGCCGGATTAAGCAGCTAGAGGCCATGCGCCAAGACTTTGTGGCTAATGCCAGTCATGAGCTAAGTACGCCCTTAACGGTTATCTCAGGCTACCTAGAGACGTTCATTGATCACCTAGACACACTGCCACCACACTGGGCCCGCGCCTTAAAACAAATGCATCAACAAAGTGGCAGGATGGAGAGCTTAATTGAAGACTTGCTCATGCTCAGCCGCCTAGAAACCACCCAGTTAAAAGAACACAACAGTGTCAATGTGCCTGAATTATTAAACGCCTTACAACTAGACGCCATCGCCTTAAGCCACGACAAAAAGCAGCACATAGAAGTAGAGGCGCAATGGATTAATATGCTGGGAGTGAGTAGTGAGCTGGGCAGTGCGTTTGGTAACCTCATCTTTAATGCAGTGAAATACACTCAGGCAAAAGGCGCCATTAAAATTCGTTGGTGGCAAGATGACGCGGGCTTGCATTTAAGCGTAACGGATAATGGCTTAGGAATAGATAGCCCGCATATTCCTAGGTTAACCGAGCGATTTTATCGTGCCGATGCCAGCCGCCATGCCGAAACCGGAGGCACGGGCTTGGGTCTCGCCATCGTAAAACATGTTTTATTGCGACACGAAGGGCATTTACAAATTGAAAGTACACTTGGCAAAGGCAGCTGTTTTACCTGCCACTTTCCGTTGACCCGAACTATTGAAGAATCTGAAGAAACCCACATAAATTAGAGCCTTTATAAAAGGCCATTTTAATGATGAGTCTTAACGTACTTTGGCCACAAAGCGCGACAGGGCTTCGAGTTTTTCTGGGTCCTCGTCTTCATAGCGCACCAACATGTTAAACAGTTCGCCATTAATGCGTTTGTCAGGTGAGACTACCGAGCATACAAAACAATTAACCCGCGCCACTATGTCATCGGCTTTGCTGACAATATCCACCACCACCTGATCAAATAAACCCGGCACGCCTTCATCGCGCTTCACCACTAATAACATCTCGTTAAGATTAATGTCTTTTACGATGCAGCGTAATTCTTGGCCATTGGCGGTGCGGACATGTGCCAATGCCAGGCTTTTTTTAGGGCCACTTTTGGGTTTTGGGGCACTATTGTTATCGCTCAGCAACTGACTGGTAGGCGAGCCTCCAGCCAGCAAGCTGGCCGTGTTGCCACTTGCCACCTTAGGCGGGGCCTTGACTGCAGACGCCCCCGTTAATAAGTTTGAGCCGTTATCATGTTGCTGGGCTTGGCGCGCGGTTTGAGTGGGGCTAAATTTGTAATGTTTAAAGATCATACGGGCAAGCTTAGTGCCCAATTGTTCGTTACTGAAAGGTTTGCCAATATAATCCGTAACCCCGGCCTCTACCGCTTTGATAATATGGCTTTTTTCACTGCGGCTAGTGATCATTAAAAAGGGAATTTTTTCATAGCGCTCATCGCTGCGCATCCATTGCAGTAGCTCAAGGCCACTCATATTGGGCATTTCCCAGTCGCATAAAATCACATGATAGTTGGCCGCCTTCATCATGGATTGGGCTTTCAGGCCATCCACCGCCTCTTCCACTTTGAAATCAGGGTATTGCGCTTTTACAGCTTTTTTAACCAGGTCACGGATAAAGTTAGCATCATCCACAACCAAAATATTCAGCGCCTTCATGGCCACTCCATCGAATTCTCCTATTTTGAGCGTAGCACAACATATCAAACAGGCGCCTAACCAGCCCTATTTGTGCAGTAAATATAGGATCGTTCAAGTACCACAAAGTAAACCGGTGCCAAGGGGAGTTTCAATGAGATTTAGGTGTGCGCATTACGCCCTTGTGCGTGTAAGAGATATCGTACAAGCCATGTGAGATATACCTTGAACTGCTCGCAGGCATTAGCCTCTTCACGACACGGACCACGCTGGAAGCCCCATAAACACTAAACTTAAATATTAGTGATAATGGCAGTACAAAAAACAAACAGTAAATGTGTCTGACAAAATTTTCATATTTGCTAAATTAGATCTCGTTCAGGACGAACTTTACAGGGAATCACCAATCAGGATGATTGGTAACAGAAGGACCCGCTAACCAGGACGGTTGGCAAGCACGGAAGATCGATCAGGATGATCGATAAACATGGATTGTTTCAAAGGATTGTTAGACCGCTATTGGAAGGTGGACCTAGGGTGTTTTGGCAGATCATAACCAGGATCGTTATTTTCTGTCACTTTAGACTCCTTCACTTTTTTCCCCTCCGTTTTACCCTCTATTATTTTCCCTTACTACCAAAGTTTATTAAGCCACATCGCCAAACGCCAACCGGCTTGCAGAACTCTTTTTTTAATAATTTCGTCAGCTTCCTGTAAATAGGCGTCACTCATTTTTGAGTTTTCAGAGACGTTGTACACCGTATCAATTGTGATTTTATGGCTTTCTTCGGCCCAAATTTTAGGGCTGGCTAAATCAACCTTCATATCAGCAATGGTTAATTGCTCAGTCGCCTGATGCCAATCTAGTTGCATGCGCTTTATTAACTGGTGATCCCAAAATTTATGCAAAGAAAGATCTTTCCCTTCATAATTTACCTCGTACCAATTACCCCCTCGGTCTACACGCAAACCGGCATGTAAAGGCTGATGAATATCCCCCAGTAAATGAATCACCATGCGCAATGCCAGCTTTTTATTTTTCTTTTGATTAGACGTTAATACCCGGCTAAACGTTTCAATGGCCTGCACTACGCACTTATCTTTACGGCAGTCGCGTTTACGGTCATAACGCAACACATCTTTGGGCAGGTTCACATAATGCATAGGTTTCAGGTAATTGAAGCTGTCATTACCTTTTATATGGTCGGCCCAAGTACTGGCGTTCACAAACGCCTTTTCACCTTGCCCCAATATGCGTTGCACGTTTTGCTTAGCAAAGGGAGTGAGTTGCTGCCAGGCAATAGCCGCCACCATCTTGTGCCCTACGTCACTAAACGCATGGGCAGGTACAAAAGCCGAGATACTAAGAGCAAGAGCGAGAAATACTTTAATCATCATTGGGTGCTGTTTTATTATAATTTGCACACAGTATAGAGCGGCCAACATTCAAACAGAATTAATTTTTATGATATCGCTCGGCCAACACTCCTAAAATAATAAACGCCACCAACACCACCGGCGCAAAATACACATCAGGCAACGCCCCCATTAACATTTTTAACTGGCTCGCCCCCCAAACGGTTAATGCGCCGTACCCCAAAGTGCACAACACCACAAAAGCACTGATGCGCAAAACAAATGGGTAAGGACGTACCAATATCCGCACAGTTTTATTAATGCTATCACCATAAATCACCAATAAGGTGGCCACCAATGCTATCGCTAATTGAGCGGTGTAGGGTTTTAAGTGCGCCGCACTTTGCAGTAATAAATCGTTGATCCAATTCATTGGTTAAACGGCCTTTAGGTTAAATAAACAGAAGTGCTTATTAGCTTAGCTGGCTACCTTTGTTTACTTTTGTAAATCAATCTATTGGCATATGAATTTCGCACCTAATAAAGACACTTAAGTCTTTGATATATAAAGGATTTCAAACTCAGACCTGTGTTTACGAACCGTAATGGATAACCAAGAGCTATATAGGATTTTTTGCTAAGTCCAGATGGGTCTAGTGAGGTACGTATTTTTAGAACAGTCTGTGCCAGACTTCACACTCTCATTTGTACTGTTTAAAACATTTTGGAGCGGCCTATGCAGCAACCCTATCGTCTTGGCGCTTTACTAATAAAAAAGAGCGTCATCACTCAACAGCAATTAGATGCTGCATTACACCAACAGCTACAAAATCCCGAATTACAACTGGGTAAAGTATTAATTAATTTAGGTTTTGTCACCGATAAACAAATCTCCAAAGCCTTACACAAGCAAAGCCGCATTCGTTTGTATGCCGCCGCCATCGCTTTTGTAGCGGCTCCATTTCAGGTATGTAACGCCAGCCAAGAAATTGAAAGCTTACCCGAATACAGCTACACCCAAGTAGCCGATCAACAATACGACCATCAAGCATTTGATGATTTCTCGGTGGATATAACTAACAACGTTAATTTAGATGTACTAGAAGTGACAACCGCAGCCGCTTGGTATCTTTATCAGGGGGGATTGGCCAACAATACATTTAACGAAATGCCAGTTAAGGTAAAATTGGCATCAATAGAAAAAGACTCTTACACAGTTAACCTAAGCATTAGTTTTTAAAGGTCGCTTACTCGTATATTGAATTAAAATAATAGCTATTTAAACTCGCCAGTACCGCCTTGGCGTTTACATTTAATGGATTCTTCGCCAGATGTATAACCGCGTACCGATCTGCAATTTAATCGTCTTCCGGTTCAACTGTCACACATATTCAGCATGAAATGCCTGTTGTAAATTTAATGTTTGATGCCGCTTTTATGCAGATTCATCACCGTTTTGACCACGGCGATCACAGCAACTATTAAGGCCGATTTGGACCACCTTCTTTACAATTAGTGACTATCAAAATTCATACGGGTTAGTTATTCTAATTGACTAGTAATAAGCCAATATATTTAAGGAAGAATGGAATATGGCCCGCTCGCGCACACTTATTTTTCTATCCCTCACTCTGTTTTCGATACTGGGTCACGGGGCAACCTCTTTTAAGGCCTATGAAAATCTTCAGGACCTAAAGTTAAGCGTTAAGTCCGCTTATATGTTTTCACTTATTGTGGACGCCGACGCCCGCGCCCATCTAAAAAGAAATGCACGCTTGGCCGAAATTGAACGTTCAGCCAAAGACATCGCCGATATCACTGAACTTAACACTTCACAGCACCAAGAATTAAAGACCCGTATTCATGTGTACTTACGCTCGGCCAAAGGTGAAGCGGCGACTTACGATGTTAATCTGGGCTCTAGAACAGCTTCAAACGGGTATGTGGCGTACTCTGAGTTAATAGAACAAATTGACGCTTCTATGCAGTCGATCAAACAGCAGTCGCCCATTCCCCTTAAATACCTAGCCACTACTAAGCTGGTTAATAACATTGTCACCTCTATTGAAATCCATTCTGAGCGGGCGTTAAAAACCCTAAGAGCAGAGCAATTTTCACAAGATGTATTGGCAAAGGTCTGCAGCAATGTACAAACGGGTATAGCGGGTTTATCTAAATTTGAAGCGTCTAACGTGGTGATGAAAAAAACCAACCTTAAATGGTCCTTTATTAAAACGCCCGCATGTGTTCAAGACAAAACCAATGCGCCTTTTTCAGTTATTTATTACGGTGAGTTAATGGTAAAAGAGCTGCAAGCGTTTGCAACGGTAGATTAGCTCTTGGATGTAACGTGCGATTTAAGACAAACCCTCTTCATAAGCAATGGCTTCTTGCGAAATAATCGTATTTTCAGTTTTACTTTTTACCCAGACATGGGAATTTACCTTAGCTTTAAATGGGGCTTGGATCTGTGCACTAAAAACCCCAATTAAGCCCGGAAAACCCGCAGACTTATCAAACATTATGCTGCCACACGCACCGCAAGCTTCCCTTTGGGTCGTACTGCCCGACTCGGCCACATAAAATTTTGAATGGATATTACCGTCAACTTGGCCGGACTTAGATTTAAAAAAGGCGATATTAGAATAGTCACTTTGGGTGGCATCACGGCAATCGCTGCAATGGCAGCATATTTGAAGAGCCGGTTGTTCACTGGATTTAAAGGTAAGGGCACCACACTCACAGCTGGCAAATATTTCAGGACGCATTTTGGCCTCACTTGTCTAAACCTTTTATTTTAATCGCATTGCCTGCTGGGCAATACGCTTCCCCAAATAATGGGCGCTGGCCAAGTCCGTCTGATGAGCCTTACCGTCACTTGAATGTGCGACAACACCCAACTGGCAACCTAAGCGGTTCACCCCATGGTCTT
>JAPYOO010000052.1:0-14758 GCA_029938135.1 Bermanella sp.
ATCATGTTGCAAAGCGCGCCTGCCAACATAAAAATATTAAATACTTTGCTTTTGAGGAAGGCTATTTACGCCCTAATTATATTACCTTTGAAGCGGGTGGTGTTAATGGACATTCCCCCATTACCCATGCAGGAATAGAAGCCTATAAACCTATTCATAAAGATGTAAACGAGAAACCAATAGAAAGTAATTTTTTTCGCCGTATGGCTTACGCGGCTAGCTATTACAATGTGTCTTTCTTCAAAAAATTAAAATTCCCTAAATACAAACATCACCGATCTTTTAGTCCTGCCTACGAGGCATTTTGTTGGTGGCGTGGTTTTTTTAGAAAAGGCTTGTACCGAACGCTGCAGGACAATGCTAAACAAGTCTGCGCACAGGGTGAGTTCTTCTTAGTGCCCTTACAAGTGCATAACGATGCGCAAATAGAGTTTCATAGCCAGTATGAATCCATGCAGGACTTCATTGTAGATGTGTTAACGTCGTTTTCAAAAAGTGGCACTAATAAAAAATTAGTGTTTAAACATCACCCTATGGATAGGGGGCATGTTAATTATGCAAAACTTATTAAGCAGCAAGCCACGCGCTTAAATATAAAAAACCAAGTAAGTTATATCCATGATCAGCATTTGCCGACGTTATTAAAGTCTTGTGAAGGGGTGGTAACAATAAACAGCACTACCGCGTTACAGGCTTTTTATCACAAAGCGCCTGTTTTAGTGGTGGGGTATGCATTTTTTGACATGCAGGGGTTAACGTATCAGGGGGGATTGTTATCATTTTGGAAAGACCCTGTTCAGCCCAATATTGAATTTACCGATAGGTTTCGAGCCTATTTATTAGATCACGGCCAAATTAATGGCAGCTTTTATACTGCCAGCGAATTAACACTTGCTAACTTAATCGTTTATATGAAAAAGCTAGGTATCTTTGCGCCTAAGGGCATTGCTCGGCCGTAATGCTGTTCACTTAAAAGTGAATGCCAAAGGTAATTCTATGGGTCTCTAGTGCGGGGTTGTGTTCATATACATCGCCATTGCTCATGTGCACCCAGGTATAGCTGGCAAACGTATTAATGCTTAGGTCGGTCTTTATGCCAAAGGCATATGTCCACTGTATGGGGCCACCATAACGTTTACGACCAAAGTCATGGCGTGTCATGTAATGCACTTTGGTTTGCATAGTAAAATACAGCTTGTCTTTAGAGCCCCCTATGGGAATGTTAATCATAGGTCCAAAACCATACACATATCCTTTTTCCTCCCCTACATTTAACTGGCTAACACTGACCTCCATGGCAGGCACAATTAATGTGCCCGATGGCGTTCTTAACCTGCGTTGAAAATAAAATTCTTTGGTATTAATAGGTAAAATTTGCTTGGTGGTTGGTGCCCCATAACGCAGGCCAATGGAGTATTTTAGTGGGAGGTATTTATAGGCTTCGTCTACATTCTCAATTTTTGTGTAACTACCTGCATTGCACATGCTAATGGTACCAAGCAGGATGCCTGTACACAGCGTTAGAATTTTTATGGGCAACATAACAACGTCCAATAAGTGTCCAATCAACTGCATCCTTGCTGAGGCATATGCGCCAACGCAGCCCTATAGTTTTACCCTAGTCAATTTCAGTCAATATTGGGTTTATGCTGCTAAAAGGTATAACGAATAAAATGCTAAGAACTTCCGTATTGGCATCTTAAATTGACTCGTGGCCAGTTTGGCCTTGGGTGAAAACACTCATTCCCTTCTAAGCTCAGACTTTTATCATACTTATGGTGCATTTCCATGCTGTAATCGTGGGCAGTAATTAATGCTTAATTACTAGAGGTTATAAGGGTGTCATAAGGCAGTGTGATACGTGTCACGCTTTGCGGGTGATATTTTTTATATAGCAATTTGATCTAAAAATTGCCTTATTTAAAGGTGTATTTGTCAACCAATGGTCCCCCCAGTCGTTACTTTAGATATGTTGTTTTGTTACAATAGATTGTGTCAATTAAACAACAAACTATTCCACATGCGAAACAATTGCACCTAACTTGTTGAAAAGAGAGTGAAAAATGAACGAATTGTTATTTTACAAAAAACCAGTAGCTCTTAATCGCGATCAGCATAAATCGTTCAAATATCAGCCAGTTTCAAGTTATGAATTTACTCGCCACGTGAACTCTGTTCCGGCCACAGCTATAGAGTTTTTTGAGGCCAGCCGTGAATTGCCTGTGTTATTCAGTAAAGATGAAGAGGGTAACTTCTTCCCATTGTTATTGTTGTCTTTAACCAATGATGGCCACAGCCAAATGGATGACGATGGCAAATGGACGTCAGGCTACATCCCAGCCTTTATTCGTCGTTACCCATTTGCCCTTAATGGCGATGGCACGGTTTGTTTTGATAAAGATTCTGAGTGCGTAAGCGAAGACGGTGAAAAAGAACTGTTTGATGACAAGGGTGAAAATACCGAGACCCTTAAAAATATCGTCACTTTCCTTAACCAGTTTGATGTTGAACACAAACGTACAGTTGAATTTTGTGCAGCGCTAAAAGAGCAAGACCTATTTAAGCCGTTTAATTTGCAGGTTATGGCCAAAGAAGGTGAAGCCCCGCTGCGCCTAGAAGGTCTATTTGCTATTGATGATAAAAAATTCGATGCATTAGAAGACGACGTTGTTAACCAGTGGTTCCGCAAGGCTTACATTGCTTGGGTATATGCGCACTTGCATTCATTAAGTGCCATTCAGAAGCTGGCAAAAAAATAATAAAAATCGACGTTTAGAAAACCAAATTAAGAAAATAATTTGTCTATTTAGGGTGTAGTTTCGACTATGCCCTTGATGGATTTTGTTGCTCAAAACACAGGGAAAATCCATGCCTTCGTTTCCACGTACCAAACTTGCCGTTGCCATCTCTCAAAATCAGAGCGTTATGTCTCGATCTTTGAAAGTAGCCCTTGGCACAGTTGCGTCTATTGGAAGCGTATCGGCCATGGCGGTGGATAATAATATTAATGCGGTGGCGGGTTTTACTACCGTTACTGCTGGCAGCGGCGTTAATGAACATAATGTCACTACGGATAACTTCGCAGGCAGCGGCACAGCCGTTAACGTATTCAACGATTTTGTGGTGGGTACCAGTCATACCGTGAACTTAATGGTGCCCAGTGGCGCCGATAAATTATTAAACGTAGTGCGCAGCTCACAGCCCGCGGTGCACGGTATTTTAAACAGCTACCAAGATGGCAGTCTGGGTGGCAACGTAGTATTTGCCAGTTCCCAGGGGTTCTTAATTGGCGCGTCTGGCGTAGTCAACGTGGGCGGTTTAAGCATAAAGACCCCCACCGCCAGCGAGCTTAACGGCTGGGTAGATGATGCTACATCAAGCTTTTCGGATGACGGCCTAGATGCCTTAGATGCCGATACCTATGCCGTGTCCACTTCGGGCCTAGTCACCATTAACGGTAAGGTTACTGCCAGTACTGGCATTAATATTGTGGCCGATCAATTGGTCGTGGGCAGTGATGGTAAGGTCATTGTGGGTAACTCTGCGCAGGCCAATTACGTGGACTTATCTGCGGTAAATACAGGTGACTTGTCAGCCCCTACAGCTTTGATCAGCGATAACGGTTCATTCGAAATTATCGCCGAAGGCCAAACCGGTGATGGTGTTGATATTGCCGGTGAAATTCATGCCGATGGCGGCATTGTTATCTCTGCCGACGAAGTGACTATTCAAGATGGAGCCGTACTGGATACCCAAGATAAAGACGGTAATCTTTCGGGTTCAATCAATATCGCCAATACCAGCAACATTAACCTGGGCGGTGAGTTGCATGCCAACGCGGTTATTTTGTCAGCCAGTAATGCGGTGAACCTGTCGGCCAACATTTATACCGAATCATTAAATGTTATAACCGATGACGACGACAACATCCTCAGCTCTACACCACAAGCAGGTTCTATCGAGATCTCTGCTGCCCAACTTACCATTAATAATGCGGGTAACTCGGTCATCCTTGCTGAAATGCAAAGCGATACCTTAGTAACTTCGGCAAGCAACAACGATCAAGTGATCGTGGGTAACATTACCCTTAAAGGTGATGCTGATATCACCGCCGAGTCTATTGCCATTGGTAGCGGTAATAAGGTGGCCGTGCATAACGTTGAGTTACACGCGGCCAACATTGATATCAAGGGCAGTTTAACCGCAGCGGTTACCGCGTTTGGTGATTTAGAAAGCACAGAAGAAGAGATAGTGTCTTTAGGGGATGTGCACTTAGACGGCGATGCTAACTACGATGATTTGGCCAATATCACTGCGGGTACCGTTAAGGTTACGACGCTTAATGATATTATTTTTACCGACGACATTACCAAGGACGCGGCTGCAAATGCCGATGCATCTGACCTAGTATGGTTAGACGCAGAAAAATTTGTCTTTAATTTTGGCTTAGATCTCAATGCCAATAACATTACCAACACGTCAGGGGCGCAAATTGAAGCACAAAGTATTGCCTTCACCGCCGCCAACCATATTGAATTAAACGCACAAGTCACCGCCACAGATACCTTGCTGTTGGATGCTGCCACTTTAGATATTCAGTTTGATAAATTAATAGCCGCGGCATTGGGCATTACCACCTCAAATAATATGGTGTTTAGCGATGATAATACCGAGCAGGAATATATAGATGCCCTAGCGGATGGCAATGATTTTACTTTGCTGGGCGCATTAAATTACAGTGGCGACCTTACGTTAAGCGCCGCCAGTATTACCATTACCCAAAGCAGTACGGTTACCGCAGATAACATTACGCTGGAGTCCAGCGACACCAATATTGATGGTTTGGTTATTAGCGACGGTGGCGACAGCGATGACGCGACCTTTGGAACGGTTACCCTGTCTAAAGACGCTGATTATGCTGATATTAGCAATTTAAGCTTTTCTACACTGAGCATTAAAACCGATAAAAATATTGTTTTATCCTCGGATGATACGGCCACCGCCAATGCGGGCGATATTCTTTGGGTTGATACCAATGGCTTCTCTATTGCCGGTGATTTATACCTGCAAAGTGACACGCTTAATGTAGATGCCGCCACAGAATTATTGGCTTATAACTTAAACTTAAATGCCAACACGTTTGATATTGAAGGCACGCTGGCCGCTGAAAAAAATAGTGCCGCCGGCAGTGTTGTTTTAAGTGGCGGCATTGATAGCACACTAGACTTATCAAAAGTCAGCGCAAGTGATGTAAGTTACTCGGGCACTAGCATGGTCTGGGACCGTGTGGTGGATTTTGCAGGTGACTTATATTTTGATTTTAACAGTTTTGAGTTAACCAATAGTGGCAGTCTCACGGCACACAATGTAGAAATTATCGGCGACAATAGCATTACCATTAAGGGCGATATAATTGCCGAAGGTAATGGCGGTACCGGCGGTACTATTGATCTTACCGCTCCTGAGATTACGCTTACTTCAAGCAGTCTTTTAGATACGCGTCTCAAGGGTGAATCCAGTTTAGTGAATGCAGGTGACATAACCCTTACTGCCAGCACCACCACCGAAGTGGGTTTTGCCCTCGCCGACAGTAATACCTCAATTGATATTTCTGGTGTCATTAAAACCGGCAATCTAGATGTGTCGGCCACCAGTTTAGCCACCGCCTCTTATTTTTCTGATATTGGTGCCACCATTGCTTTGAAAGCCGTGGCTCAATACCTAGGTGCCGATTTCAGTTACATGAAAGCCGATGCCGATGCCGATATTAATGTTAACAGCGGCGCCGACATTCAAGCCGCTGGTTTTGTAAATATTAATGCCGAAGCGCATGCCATGACCGACGCCATGGCGGTGGCTGCCTTAGGCGGTGTTACTACTATTTCAATGGCTGGTATATATGGCGTGAGTGATGCCAGCAGTACGTCTAAAGTACATGCAGGTGCCAGCATTGTGGCCGGCGGTGACATTGCGGTTACTGCTCACAATGAAGCGTATCTTTCCGCTGCTGCGTATGTGTTAAACGCAGAAAAAGCCAATAACGCCGTACTGGCTGCTTCCTATGGCGAGGCCACTGTAGATGCCACTGCTGTCATTGAAAGTGGGGCCACCATTAGTGCCCAGGATATTACGGTGGCAGCAGAAAACTTAAACCGTTTTTATGTTTCCGCCACCACCTATGGTTTGAAGGATACCCGCTACGGGTTGGCCGTGGCCATCGCCGATATTAATACCAACGCCACCGCTGAAATGGGTGCCAGTGCCGGATCTGACGCCAATAAAGTAGGTAACGTGACCGTGCTTGCTCACGATCGCACGGTAGAGCAGCGAGTACATTCGGGCGTTACTGTGGGCAGTAGTTTACTGTTGCGCACCATTGGCTCTCAAGCGGTGAACGCGTTAACAAAAGTACAAAATGGTACTAGCAGTGCACTGCGTAAAAACAACTCCAGCGGCGAATCTCCAACCGAGGTGAAGTTCAAAGGCGGCTTAGCCTTTAGCTTAAACTTATCTGACCATGAAGCGCACGCGTATGTGGGCACCAATACCGACGATGAAAGCGACGAGCAAATTATTGTTAGTGCCGGCAATGTGGTGGTTGCTGCCATTACCGCTCTGGGTACCGATAACGATGCAATAGGTGGTACAGAACGCGGAGCCGTTGGTGGCGATCAAGGGGGTTACAGAACCTCGGCCGAAACCGCCATTGCCTCACCCAGTAAAAATACCACGGGTGGCAATCAAACGCCTCGCGCCGAGACGTCCCTGGCCATTGCGTTTAACTTGGCCATTAACGACAGCGATGCCGTGGCTCAAATCGGTGAAGACGTTAGCATTAAAGCGGTCAATGTTGGTGTATTGGCCGAGCAAACCATGCCCATCGTTTCAACGTACGACAAGTGGGATACCTTCAGCGATATTGCCAGTAAGTTTAATGGTGTGGGTGGATTGCAAAATAACCTGCTCACCAGTTTCGCCAATGCCGGTGCCACAGCCGACAAAGCCGCCTATGGTGGCTCGCTTAACGTGGCCGTGAACGACATGGACACTAAGGCCTGGATTGCCGACGGTGCGTACATCGAAACCACAGGTGGCGGCAGCTGGAATGCACAGCACAATATATCGGCCAGCAGTACTACCCCTGGCATTTTATCCGACTTTGAACCATTCAAAGACATCACCTTGGATATGGATTTTGATGGCAGCATCGGTGTGCACGCTTACAATCAAATCGAGAGCATTCACATTGCCGGCAACATGGGCACCTTGCTTATTTTACCCAACGGTAACGGCACCAATGAAAGTGGCCGTTCTATTGGTGCTGCCATTAGTTTTGTGCAGCAAACCGGTTCAGTGGTGGCAGGTGTAGGTGAAGCCTCTCTTATCAGTTCTGGCGATGTGAGCATCAGTGCCGAAACCGATGAACGTCACTTTGTGATAACACCCACCTCAGGCATGGGCAGCGGTTTTGGTTTTAACGGCGCGGCCGGCATTTTAAATAGCGAAACCCTTACCCATGCTTCATTAAGTAATAAAGCGTATGTATTTGCCGATGATGTGGTGGTGGTGGCGGATCATCAAGTGGGTAATTGGGCGGCATCGGGTGCGGTGAACTGGTCTGATGCCGAGTCAGTGGGTATTTCCATCGCGATTAACCTCACTCAAGGTGATACTAAGGCTTACATCGGTGATAACAGCGACGAATACGATAAGGTTAATTTTAAAACCAGCCAACCCACTCCTTCTTCACCGTCCACGCCCGACCCAAGCGAAGCGGCTATAACCGCGCGTAATGTTACGGTGCGCGCAAAAACCAGTGGCACCAATGGCGCGTTGGCCGTGGCGGGAGCACTCACCACCGAGCCCTCAAATGAGCCGGGTATTGGTGATAAATTTGAGAACAGTTTTAACGGGTCGTCCAGTAAATTGGCGGCCAACTACAGCAGCGCTTCTTCCGGCAGTGGTGATTCATCGGCTTCAAGTGCGTCCAGTTCAGGTAGTAACGACAGTGGTGCCAGTGGTGACTCGGTTGCCGAAGTAAATACCACCGACTGGAGCGCCGCCGGTAGCTTTAACGTGGCGTTTAATAACCTGGATGCCAAGGCCATGATAGATGGCGCAACTATTAAGGCGCATGCCAGTGAAGATGTAAATGTAACGGTTCAAGCCCTGCAAAAAATTATTTCTGCCAGTGCTTCGGGTTCAGCTGCTGTGACATTGTCGGGTGCCACTTCTGCACCACAAAGCAATACCGTGGCCGGTGCCATTGCTTATCAAATTAGTTTTAACGATTCATTAGCCTGGATACAAAATTCAAGTATTGAAGATGCAGGCGAAGTAAAAGTTCAGGCGGTGCATGCCGGTGAATTAACGTCCGTTGCGTTAGCGTTGGCGGCCACCAAACAAGACGGCACCACATTAAACAGTAATACCGCGGTGATTTCGGTGTCGGGTGCCACCGTTCGTGATGGTACGTCGGCGCGTATCGATGATACCGACATTACCGGAGCCGATGGTAATAGTGACTCTATTGATGTGTCGGCCTATAACAGTACCGATATTGGTGTGGGTGGCGGTTCTTTATTTGCCGGTGGTAAACAAGGTTATGGTTTGGCCATTACCTTTGCCGACATTGGTGATCCAGAAGACATGGCGGGTTATTTAAATCCGGATGACAATAATTCGTTAAGTACCGGTTACGAAGAAGATGTTTACGCTGGCAAAGCCATTGAAGCCGTTATTACCGGCAGTGATGGTGATTTAGCCGCCATAACAAACATAGAAGATATTAATGTCAGTGCCACCAGTTTTTCTCGCATCGGAATAGGCGCGGCTGGCATTGGCGTAACCGATGCTAACGGTTCAGTAGACTCCAGTATTTCTTTCATGGGCAGTTTTGCCATTGGCGTGATCAGCAGTGAAACCCACGCACTTGTTCAATATGCCGACATAACAAACGTAAACACCTTAACTGTAGACGCAACAGGGGATCAAAACTCCGATTGGGACAGTGAATTAAGTGAGCTTTCATCAAGTTCTGTAAACGATGATTTTGACTTCAGCGGTGGCTCGGCCATAGACAATACAAATGTTCATACCTCTGATGACGGTACAGAATCTACTTATGATTATTCTCAATCGGGTGAACGCATTATTGCGGTGGCCGGTGTGGTGCAAGCGGGTAAAAAGAATTTAGGTTTATCGTATGCCCATGCGGATGTTAAAACTGAAAAAGTTGCTCAAATTTTAAATAGTGAAATAGACGCAACGGGTGGCTCGGTAGATGTTAGTGCCCGCGATGAAGCATTGCTTTATACAGTATCCATAGGTTTAGGTGTCAGCACGGGTAGTTTATCGGGTGTAGGTTCAGTGGCCGTAAACCGTTTAAATAATCAGGTGCACGCACAAATTGGCGACTGGGATAACAGCACCGACAGTGGCTTTGTTTATGCCGATAGCGTATCGGTGACCGCACAAAATGACATGGATATGATTAACGTATCGGGTGCCATCGCCATTGCCACCGGTGGCTCAGAAGGCAGTGCCAATGCTGGCGGATTAGCCGTGGCGTTAAATCTAGTGGGCACAGATGATCATTCTACTAAGGCGTATATTTCTAACATAGATTTGCAAGTAGCGGATGAGCTTACCGTGAAGGCGGCCAGTGGTTCCGCGAACAATGAAAATTTATTAGTGGGTAATGCCATTGCCGCGGGTATTTCCACCGGAAGCTCGGGTGGTTTAGCATTTGCTGGTGCCATTGGTGTTAATAATGTAGATCAAACGGTTCATGCCGGCATTAAAGATGTGGGCGATAGCAGCGCAAATGAAATGACAGGCGATGTCATTGTTCAAGCCTACGATTACACCGACAGCGCAAGCACCGCTTGGATGTTAGCCATTTCTACAAATGGTGTCTCTGGTGGTGTAGCCGTTGCCACTAACCGAGTAGACAGTGATGTAACCGCCGAAATAAAAGGCAATAACGTCTCGCGCGGCAGTACTTTCTTAAAAGCTCAAAACGTAGAAGTCGATGCCGCTCGAAATAATTGGCTATTAACCATATCTGCCGGTGTGGCCGCCTCCAAGCAAGGCTCGTTAGCGGGCTCAGTAGGTACAGGTGTTGTAGACGGAAATGTTATTGCGCGCATAACGGATGATGCAAAAATTGAAGCTTACAATAATGTATTGGTAAACAGCGACGCCAAAACGGTGAATATAGTCGGCAGTGGTGCATTGGGCATAGGCATGGATACGGGTGCCGGTGCGGTGGCTATTTCCACTGCGCTTGAATACGGTGAAACCAGCGCATATATCGAAGACGCAAATGTAAAAGCCTATGGTAAAGGCAGTACTATGACCGTGGACTCGGGTGACCTTGCGAACGCAAATGGTTTGCCAGATTTATCCACATCCGGTCAGGGTGAAGATGATGGCGATGACGCAAATGCCGAAGCCGTTGATATGGATGACCTTACAACGGGTTTTGCTTCATTAGATATTTCAAAAGGTACTGAAAGTGCATCGGGTTTAGTGGTCAATGCCACCAGTCGTACTAAGCAACAAGCAATTGTAGTGGGTGGTGCTGGCGGTAAATCAGTTGCCATCAATGCTAACGTGGCCACCAATGTCACCTTCAATGACACCAAAGCGTACATAGAAAACGCCACCATCAATAATAATATTAGCGGTGAAAACGGTGCTGATGTATTAGTACGTTCTGGCGCTCACGAAGCGGGTCTTGCCGTTTCTGCCGGTATTGCAATTTCGGGTGGTGGTGAAGGGGCCGCTGCGGGTGTTGCGGGTTTTGCCACTAACAGTCAAAAACGCTCAAGTACCGCCACCATAGATAATTCCGATGTTAATGCACATGAGCTGATCATCGATGCAAACACGACTAAAGTTGCCCAAGCGGTATCAGCCGGTGTGGCCGCAGGAGTCGGCAGCACGGCAGGATTAGGTGGCGCGGGCTCGGTGGTTATTACTGAGCAATTTGGCAATACCAAAGCGTGGTTACGTGGTGGCACTATTACCACTGACAGTGTGGCTGTTATTTCTGATCGTCGCCAAGAAACCAATGTTGCCGCGGGTGCTGTGGGCATAGGCACCAGTGTGGGTGTAGGTATTGGTTTAGCGGTGAATATTATTGGCGGCGACAGTATTGCGCTGATAGGTAATGACCTAGATGACAGTGGTGATACCGCTACCACCACTGTTAATAGTGATGATGTAAGTGTCGATGCAGATCGAGTTGAAAACGTAAACAGTTATGCTTTTGGCGCCGGTGTTTCAGCCAGTGTGGGTGTGGCTGCCATGATCAATACCACCGAATTCCGCGGTGAAACCCGCGCAGCCATTCACGGCTATTTAGACAGCGGTAATTTAACAACCGATATTCGTGATAGCGATGGAAGTGACACCGGTAACGTTACGGTTAACGCACAAGAAATTCAAAATGCCGATCAATGGGCACTGGGAATAGGTGTGGGTAACAGTGTGGGCGTGGGCGCCGTAGCCAACGTCGTATTAGGGCGTTCACAGGTATTTAGTGAAGTGGTAGGCAGTGACATATCTGCCAGCCTGTTAGATATAGATGCTACTGCACAACGTCAATCAGAATTAATGAGTATCGCGGGCGCCGCCAGTTCAAGTGCTGCGGCCGCCCTTAGTATTGGTGTAGCGCTATATGGTCAGGGTGATGCCACCGCTGATGATGGTACCAGTGCAGACGATGAATACGATGCCAGCCGAGAAGCATCTAACAGCATCATGGCTGAAGATACCGCCAGCTATAACACGCATTTATCAAGCGATGACATTGCCGCCATTGAAGCGGAGTCTGGTGTTAGCATTGATCGCAACTCTGGCATACCGGCCACCACTACCACCACAGAATCTGGTAACTCGTTAAGTATAGATGGTGAAAGTGCCACGGTTGCCCGCATTAGTGGCGGCACCATAGATGTAAATACTTTAAACGTAGATGCTAAAACCTTGCAACACAGTTATCAAGGTTTGGGTGCCGCGCAAGTGAGTTCTTACGGTATTGCCGGTGTAATAGGCATAACACGTTCATACGAAATGGCCATTGCCACAGTAGACAGTGAAGTGGACGCCAATGAAGTAAGCATTAATGCCAGCATAGAAAATGTGAGCGATGAAGACGGCGCACTGGAAATGAAAAGTGCGGTAATAGGTTTAGGCGGCACCTCCGTGGTGGTGAACTACACCGACGCTCGTAGCGAAAACCGAGTATTAGCGGGAATTAATTCAGCGCAAGGCGATGACAGCGGCAACATTACCGTTACCGCCACAGATTCCACCGAAGTGCGCTTAGGAGATACTGATGCAGGTACACCATCCAGTGCCACAGACGGCGCACTCAATGTAAATATTGGTGCGGCAGCTATTGGTGTGAGCGTGGGTTATGCCAGTAAAGACAGTGATATAGATGCCTGGATGGGTGAAGCGGGCAAGCTGATAGATGGTTACCAAAACATTACATTATCGGCCCTTAACGAAGGTTTAGTTAAGAGTACCGCATTTGCATTAAGTGGCGGTCTGCTGGCGGGTATTCAAGGCGTTGTTACTATGGCCTATGACGATTCTAATGCCAATGCCACGTTATCCGGCACCATAGGAACAGGTATCGGCATTGTAAATATAGATGCGCAATCGGCACCTGAATTGTATGCCAGTTCATACGGTGTAACCTTAGCTGGCGGCGCGGCCATGGGCGCATCATTTGCCTATGCCATAACCGATACTAAGGCCCAAGCTGAAATTTCCGATGGCACCATTTTTATCGGTGACGGCGATGTGGTATTGCGCTCTGAAACGGGTAAGGGTGAAAGCGGCTATGAAACCGCACACGCAGCAGCGTTTGCAGCATCAGGTGGTTTATTGGCAGGACTTGCCGGAACCGAAGCCCGCGCCACTAACAATGCACAATCTATTGCCAAAGTGGGTGATGGGGTTTACATCCCAGACGCTAACTTTGAAGTATACGCCAGAAATACCGGCGTACAGCTAGCCGATGCCGATGGATATTTTGTAGGCTTAGTAGCAGGCGGTTATCAAACCGGTTTGGCTAAATCCTTTACTACTACCCGTGTTGAAATTGGCAAAGACCCCATCGCCACGTTAGAACGCAGTGGTAAACTAATTTTTGATGCAGCCAGCACTAACAATAACCAAAGTTTCACAACAGCAGGTGGTGGTGGTTATTATTCTGGTAGCGCGGCGGAATCTATTGTTAATGCTGGCGACTATGCCGATGGCGATTATTCTGCAGCGGTAATCATAGATGACTGGTATACGGGTTACACGGCCCTGCCGGTGGATGCAAGTTCGGTAACCATTAAAGCTTATAACGAAGTGAATTTCTTTGCGGGTACTGACGCCACCACCGTCTCTGTAGTGGGCGGATCAGGAGCGACTTCTTATTCTGAAATAGATACCAACTCTAAAGTTGTGTTGGGCGATAACGTAAGTTTTTCTGCCTTAAACATTGAAATTGACGCAAAAAATGTTGCCGATCAAATTCAAGCCAATGATAGGGAAGACAGCGACTTTTCTACCACTATATTTGCTGGTGGTGGGGGTGGTGCTAACGGTACTGCAGGCCTATCCAATCAAAATATTAAAAATTTATTAGCAGAAGTAAACATCGGTGAAAACTCCGTTCTAAAAATTTCCGATCTTGCCTGGTTGGATGCCAGCTACGATCACGGCATCTTTATTAATGCCAGTACCGATTTTTATATATGGGATGAATCCAAACTAGAAGTGGGTGGTGCCTTGCAAGGTGCTGGTGCTGAATCCGATATCGATGTAGATGCTACCAACAAAGTAACTTTAGGTGACGGCGCTAAGCTTTATAACCCAGTGGGTGAAATTGCTATAGGTACTTATGGTCGCGGTGAAGCCGTAGGCCAATCTAATGTGAGTGTATGGGCTGCGGCCGGTGTCGCCGGCGGTGTGACCGATGTACGACTTGATATCTTAAATCAGGTATTCATTGGTGAAGACGTGGACGTTAATGCATATGGCGAAGTGGGTATTTATGCGGGGCGTGGTAGCGATGGTTTTTATGAAAATCAATTACGAGCCACCGCTTATACCAATGTTTATAATTGGACAGCCATTCCTATTCCCGCCAACATGGAAGCTGAGTCGGATATTTACTTAGATAATGAGTTGTACTTTGGGGATGGTTTCAGTATCGCCTCAGATAGTCATGTGAACATCGAAGCAAATGAAGGCATAAATTCTGCCAGTCATAGTGGTGTTGAAAAAAATCCGTACTTGGAATTATTCGGCTCCGAAACTAATTTTGGTAGCAGTGATATTCATGTTGATAGCAATATGACCTTCCAAGGTAATGGCTCTGTTGTGGCAGGCCAATATGCTTATCAATGGGTAAATGTATCTGAAAACGGCTCTATTACTCAGCAACTTTATCGCTACGCGACCGCCGAAAATCAATCGGGTACTTATTCTTCGGCGGCAGAATTAGAAAGTTACATAACATCCCTTGAGGATATTGTGGATCTATTAGAGTCTTGGGATGGTTCGGATACGTCACTTGAAGGCAGCACAATTACTGATTCGGGTATTTTGGTCGATGCAGACGGTGATCCAATATTAGATTCCGAGGGAAATGAAATTGATCTATCCAGTACAGTTTCGGGAACAGAAACCCAAGAGGTGGTCAGTGCAGGTGAAAACCCTTACCTGGATGAAATAATTCAATTAA
>JAPYOO010000052.1:14858-22624 GCA_029938135.1 Bermanella sp.
CAAGAGGTGGTCAGTGCAGGTGAAAACCCTTACCTGGATGAAATAATTCAATTAAAAACTGAAATTGTTGCGCTTAATGTAATTGTGGGGGATCTATCAACCCAAGCCAATAACGTAATAGAAGTGGCTGATGTTAAAGCCACCGCGGGTAATGTAAATCTGGTAGCCGACACCATTACATTTAGTGGCAGTAATAAACCCACCTTCACCGCAAAAGGTGAGGCTTACATCAGTGTGGATAACGACACTGATAAACACCTTATGTTGAATAACCTAGAAATAACAAATCAAACCGGTGGTAATGTTTTTGTAACGGGTGGTGCCTCTGTTGCATCAGGTCGTATTGATGAGCAAAGCAGCGGCCAGTCGGGGATCCATATTGATCACGGCCCAGAAGGCGCTAATAAATTAAGCTCGGATGTGATTATCACGGGTGGCATTACTAACTTATTATCCAGCGTAAATATTAATGTGGCTGAAGGAGATTTAATCCAGCAAGCAAGTATTCGTGCTAACGCCATTAATATTAGTGTGCCTAGGGGTAGTTTATTTTTAAGTGCCACGGGTTCTGACCCGGTTTCTTATGGTCGTTCACCAGAGGCCATGGTTAATTTTACAGACAAATGGAAACCTTCAAGCAGTAATGCAGATGACTTTGTACAGTATTACATTAATGCCAAATATGAAGAGGCGATAGACGATACTAGTATATCTGCATTTAATGACTGGTTTACAGGGCGTGGAATTCGCCATACCGGTGATCAAATAAGTTATTACCAAAATAGCAGCACCTGTAAGTCATGTGACTATGGCTATGACGAAATGAATATTTACTTTAACTGGGGGTTTGCCAACGACGAGGGTACCGTTAGATTTGAGATGAAAACCAGCAGCTCCAGTCGAGGTGGTAGTAATTGGTATTTTGTCGCAGTTGAAGATAAAACGTCAGATCTAAGTAAAACTGCAACCTATGCTCAGGTAAAAAGTGATCTAGGTGAGCCAGGTGCGCTTATTGTGGGTGAAAAAGTAGTCATCACCGCTGACCGAGTTGATATAAACGGTTTGATTGAAGTGGGTACCGATAACTCTTGGTCTGTTGATGTGGGATCAGGTTTTGATAGCGCCATTGCTGATTACATTAATGATGCAGGGCTTTCAGCGGGTGACCAAATAACGCTTGAACCAGGTGAAGTATTATCTTTGTCGGTAAGTAACCCTGACTATAATACTAATGCATTGTCGGGAAGTTATGACCCTAGAAAAACCATTACTAAATATTACGATGTTGATATTAGCCAAGTAGCAAACAGCGAAGCCATAGGCTTAACCTACGATGTAGGATCTGATCAGCTGCTAGCGGATGACATTCCTGTGAGCGGCGGGGGGTATGTTTCTATTGTTGCTAAGATTTCGTCCTCAGGCGAAGACGGCAATATTGTCGTTAAAGATGGTCTAGGCAGTATTAATATTAATAACGACTCTTCCAGTCAATTGGTATTAGGCACATTAAGTGCTGGTGATGATGCTACTGGTGTGATTCGAATTACCGATAACAATTATTCCACTAGTAAATCTCAATGGTATATACACACTCCAGGCGAGAAGGTTAAACAATATGAAACCAGCTCTTACGCTGTAAGTTACAGTGACGATGACTTCGTAGCGAATCATGGATCAGCCGCAAACGCGTCGTTAAATTATAGCCCGGAAGCAGGGCAACTTTATTATATTCGTGAAGGTGCTACGGTTCAGCGTACTTTTGATGCACCAGATGACGGCTATTTTGCCAAGTACGGTAATACTGTGGGTAACTGGTATTACAAAACAGATTGGCACACAGAAACAAGTTATTACACTACCTGTGCTTCAAAATCGGTTGCCTGTACGGATGGTGTGGCCAGTAACTATCTATTACACATTTACGATGAAGAAAGCGCCAGTACTTGGAATACCAATTGGAATCTATCGTACGATAAATATTACGGACAAAATTTTGTAGACGTAGATCCTTTAGTGAGTGTCGCTAAAGAATTGGATATGGATACCCATACTTATATCAAAGCCGATAACGCCATTAAGTTTGAGTTTAGTGGTTTGGCTGAAGGTAATATTGATATCAGCTCTAAAGGTAATATTGAATTTACTGGCAACGTCTATAACCCAAGTGGCAGCACTAGCATTGCAACTGACAATCAATTGCTATTGGCCAATAGTACGGCCATTACCTCTGATGAATTAAACATATCGTCTAAATGGAGCATAGGCTCTTCTGTTAATCCATTGGCCATTTTTACAGATGAACTGGGTTTAAGTTCAAGCCATGGTTCACTATATTTTGATGTGACGGGCACCAATGGCGATGTTTCACTATCTGGTTTGAGTGCCAAGTACCATATTCAAGGTACTGTGGATCAAGGCATAGTGGCTAAGAATAGCAGCACCCTAATTTCATCTGACACCCTAGATTTAACCAGTAGCACAGGTGGTATAGGCAAAGTAGGCAGTATTGCTAATACTGGAACCTATGAATTTATTAATATTTCCACAACTGGAGCGGTGAAATTAAGTGCCGCCACTGACATTGCTGTGAATCAAGACAGCGGTGATTTGGATTTATATACCGCCACCGCCAGCGAAGAAATTGTTATTAAGTTAGGTGATGGCCGTTTAACCAACGCCATAGGAATGTTGGAAAAAACGGATGAAGAGCTTGCGTACGAAGCCTCTGTTTGGGATAGCTTACATTTATTAGACGACGATGCCGGTGTTATCACGGTTACTGCTTACGAAAATAATTTTAATAGTAACTACCATAATTATTGGATGATCAAGCAGCGCTTAGTAGACGATAGCGATGCTAATTTTGAAATTCATAGTGATTATGTAGAAGCTCTAAAGCTGCGTTATGACGTCACTGATGATGCTGAATTATTATCAAAAGTAAAATCCGAATATCAAGACTATGATCAGTGGTTTAATGATCAAATTACAAGCCCAGATATCTATGCAAACGAAGCCGATGCCATTGGAATAGAGCAAAAAGGTACTCTGCAAGGATACGCTTATGGTGATTTGCTAACCGGTACTTATGACGATACCTATCAGTTAACGATTAATGAAAATTCCAGCTGGTATAGCGCCATGGTGGATGGAGCCAAATGGAAACAAAGTCAACTGGATATTAGTATATCGTCAAGTGCATTAAACTCTGACGCTTCCAGTCAACTAAGTAATCGTGAAGCCAATATTGTTGCCGGTGATGTACACCTGTTAGTCAGTGGTGGCAGTATTGGTGAAGACCTGAGTGATGTGGTATTTACGATTAATCGTGATGGTACTGCGACCATTAGTGATGCTCAAAAATCAGCATTGCTGGGTGCGGGTGCAGGCGATATTGAAACTGTAATTACCGACAGTCAAATAACCTTTAATGTTAAACAAGTAGATCCGTTAAAAATTGATACAACAGGTGAATTAGATGTATCGGCCAGTGATGAAATTTATATTGAAGCCGCATCGGGATTAACGCTAGGGCAAATATCGTCATTAAACAGTGATGTTCGTTTGGTCGTTGCTGGTGCGATTTCTGCCAAATCGGGTGTTACCAATATCACTGCTGACAATCTATTTATTTCCAATACTCAAGGGGATATTGGTTCAAGTGCGATACCGGTAAATATTGAATTATCGGGTGCATTACGTCAGGCGGGTAGCGCATCCGACATGTACTTAAGTCACACAGGTGGTGATTTGTATCTAGGGGCTGTGAGTGCCGGTGATACCTTAAGTATATTTAATAATAATGACTTGTTTGCTTATGACAGTGATAGCTTTATTTCGGCCGATGAATTTATTCTTGATGTTAATAATAATGATATTGGTGCCTCAAATAATGCCATTGATATTAATATGTCTGGCAACAGCGGATTAAACATAGACGCTGACAATGCTTGGTTCAATGTTATTGATACCAGCTTATTTACACTCGCGAATATTGATGTAAACAATACCTTTAATTTAGTGACCCCCGCGGCATTGGATATTCAAGGCAATGTATCCGCTAACGATCTGACTTTAAACGCACAAGGAAATTTAACATCAGGTAGCAGTTTTAATCTGGATGCAGGCAGAGACTTAGATATTGATGCAAGCAGTATTGATTTAGAAAATATTAGGGTGAATGCAGGTACTGCAAATTTATACGCGCAAGCGGGCAGCCTAACTGTTGAAAATATGACAATTGATAGTGGTGGTTTAACCCTGCTTGCCAATGGTCAAATGAATCTTCTTGGAACTATAAACGTTCAGTCTAGTAACATCGTAGCGGATGCTAGCAGTATTGTTATGGATTCAGACGCATACATTTATAGCGCATCAAATATCACACTGTCAGCAACGGATACTTTAAGTCTTTATAACTTATCAGCCATCAACGGCACAATTGACATTGACGCTGTGAATGGTTTCGATGGTTCACTTGGCGATATTAATATTAATGGCTTAACCGCTAAGAATGTTGATATAGACGCGCAACAAACTGCCAATTTAATTTCTATTAATGTAAGTAATACAGCTTCAGTTGATGCCAATATTATTGAAATTGATGGCAGTTTTAGTAGCGCAACTACAAATTTAACCGCGGCCAATGGCATTATTCAAAGCGCCAAGTTAACGGCTACCAATGCCACTATTGATAGTGGAGATGGCGACTACGTCATAGATGCAGATGTAGCGGTTTCTACAGTACTTAATATTACCAATAGTAATAGAGTAGATGTTAAAGCAAACAGGGAAATAAAAGCCGGTAGCCTGACGGCCAATGTTGATGCTTGGAACGCTGACTCTAGTAGCTTTATTTGGATAGGCGATGATGCAGTTATTACCTCGGCCACGGATATTGCTATGGGCAAAACCTTGGCAGATAACCTAACACTAACAGCTGGTAATGATATTACCTTTACCGATCAAGTTGTTGTCAACAACAATATGGTTTTGGACGCAGGGCAAGATGTAAAGATTACCCAATCAGTTATTCATACCGCATATGATAACTTACTCATTAATGCCGCTAATATTTATATGGTAGCCGACAGTGAATGGAATGTTGAAGGCAGTGCCAGCTTTGTCACCACGGGTGACATGGATCTGGCACTTATCACTGTTCGTGGTGATGAATCTATCTCTTTAGGGAACGGTGTTGATGTTTATGATTTTACCGGCCTTAATTTACACGCTGATAATATCACCCTGAATCAATCCCTTGATTTGGGCCAAACGTTTAATCCAGTATATACCGCCAACTTGCAAGTCAATGCCGATAGCAAATTCAATGTTGCTGCTGGTAATGATGTTCGCCTCAACGGCGAAGCCTATATAGCCAGCACTGATTTTGTCATGGGCACGGGTAGTATTATTGCCACAGGCGCTGACTTAACAGTTGATGCTGGCGATATTGATTCTGGAAAACTTTACAGTTTATTAGGCGATATCCGTTTAACCAGCCAAACCGATTTGGATATTAATGACGACATCACCACAGATACGGATGGTGTCATTGAATTAAGTACGATAGGTAGCTTAAATGTAGCAGCGGGAGTCCAAGTCTTTTCCGATAATACCCTAGACGTAAATGCAGGCTCCGTATTAATGGCTGCCTCCTCTAGTTTAGGCGCTTATAAAAATGTTGATATAGAGTCTACTTCTGGTGGCATGGTGCTTGGCAACATTGATGCACGCACAGACTTAACACTAACGGCTAATAACCAAAACATAGATTTAAATGCAGACTTGGATGCTTATAAATCGTTTACGGTTAATGCTGAAGATGTAAGCCAGGCAGACAATACACGTATTCGTGCAGACGATACCTATTTAACAATTAACAATTATTTTTCAGGTGAAGGCGCCGAATTCAATGTTAACTCGGGTGACTTATTGGTTAATGCTGCCGGGGTAGTTGAATTTGGAACATTAAGTGTACGTGGTGGTTATCAAGGGCAAGGCAACGCTGATATTAATGCTGGCGGCACGGTTACCTTTACAGACGCGGCAAACATTAACGGTGATTTAAATATTGATGCTGTTGGTGATGTGACGTTTGCAGATAGTTTAACGGTTGGGGCTGAAG
This sequence comes from Bermanella sp., assembly GCA_029938135.1. GTDB lineage: Bacteria > Pseudomonadota > Gammaproteobacteria > Pseudomonadales > Oceanobacteraceae > Bermanella. The sequence continues at coordinate 20,986 of JAPYOO010000052.1, forward strand.
ATGTAGTTGAGGTGGGAACCTTCTATTCCTCTATAGATATTTCCACCGATGCTAATATTGCCTTTATTGGTGATGTAATTGTTACATCGGATCTAGATATTAACAAAGCCACCAATGTAGATATTAACGCAGATCTATTAGTGACAGGCGATACAAACATACAAGCGTCTGGTTTGCTATCTCTCACAGATGATAAAACAATTGAGACAAATGATTTAACCATTAACAGTGAAAACCTTGTGATGGGTGCCGGCAGTTTACTAAACGTAATACAAAACTTGGCATTGACTGCCAATAGTAATCAAGACTTAGCCTTAATCAATGTTGGCGGTAATTTTGAAAGCTCGGCTAACGGCTTAACGACGTTTAATGAGGCTGTAGGGGTTACAGGTTATGTCCAGTTAACCGATGGCAATGTCGTGATTGCTGAAAACCAAACGCTAACAACAGACTCTACCTTTACTCTAGATGCGAGCAGTCTATTAATGCAATCTGGGTCAACTCTAGATGTTGAAGCTCTAGTATCAATTACCACTACTGGTGATAGCACGGTACACAATGTAGACAGTGAATCCTCAATCACTATCGATGCTAGTGATAATCTAACCGTGAATGGCGACGTGGACGCTCTTACCTTTATTGAGTTCGACTCGATCAACAGCACTGCTATTAATGGCACTGTGAATGCGATTGAAGATATTGATATATACAGCTTTACCGAAGTATTCATCTCTGGTGATGTTCATAGTGATAGTAACTTGGTGATTACAGGGTCTGACGTATTAACTTACGCAGGCGGCACGCTAAGCTCTGCTGGGAATTTAAACCTTACTTCTAATTTTGGTGCTGTTGAATTAAATGACACGGTTATAGCGGGCCAGAACTTAACCATTGAAGCCGTAAATGGTTTGTTAACTCAATCATTGCTTCAGTCTGGCTTGGACCTTGACATTTTATCAAGCAAGGGCGGCGTGACCACAAATGGCGCAATCACTTCAACAGGTCTATTGGCGATCAATGCTAAGGGCGATATTGAGTTAAACGAAGATGTGAATGTAGCGCTAACGTCTATCGTTAATGCTACTAACGACGATCTAGATGCCAACAGTAATATCAGCATCAACGATGTATTTAATTCAAATGGTAATACTCAATTGCTGGCTGATGGCGGTATAAAAATCACCGCAGATCTAAAAATGGGTGATGATGTAACGGTATCTAACCTAGTTATTAATAACGGTGAATATGTTGTTATAGAAGCCAATGTTGATGTGACTGGTTCTCTAGATATAGACGCTGGTGATGGCGTTAAGCTATCTAATAATAAGCAAGTGGATGTCGGTACAACTGCTAATATTGATGCCGCCAGTTTTGGTATGGCCACCAACTCAGTATTAAATGTCGCAGGTTTAACGGTTATTGCCACGCATGGCGACACCATGCTGGAAAATGTAAACGTAGAAAGTGACATTAAAGTAGCTGCTGACAATCTTGTTGTTAATGGCGTGATAGACGCAAGCCTGGCGAAGTTAACGAATGTAGATTTAAATTCCACATCAAATACAACAGTAAACGGCAGTATCACAGCAAGCGGCAATGTCGATATAGACAGTGTTGCTAATACACAAATCAACGGCAC
>JAPYOO010000291.1 GCA_029938135.1 Bermanella sp.
ACTAAACCCATCAGCACCAGCACCAGCACCGTCACCAGTGTGGATTTCACCTTACCCTACGCCACGCGCGAATTAGATTACGACAGTTTAAATATTCGTGTGGGCAGCGCACAAGATGGTAGCCAAGCATTGCATGGGAAAATAGATGAGCTGAAGTTAACACGGTAATAGTTAAATACGTGAATTAGAATATTTGTAGGCCGGAAAGTCAAAGGCGTTTTCCTGAGGGTATTTTTTTGAATAGAGATACGGGGTCAGGTTTTGTCTTCTTCCTAAGCGCACAACGCAAGACCTTATAGGTTTCTAAGTATGGATGTTTGATTCACACTCACTCCAAGGGTAGCATTAATTTTAAACTGCATTACCTCTTTGGTATTTATTTAACAGGCCTTACAATAACTTCTTCCGTAGACACCATAATATTGAACCATTTATGAAAATTAATGCTCGAGTGCTATTAGTTGAAGACGAACCTAGTATTGCCGACAACATTAAATATGCCTTAAATACCGCCAGCTTCGAAGTGATAGCGGCCGCCAGTGGTATGCAAGCATTGAGTATATTTAAGGAGCAATCGATCGATTTAGTGATTTTAGACATTGGTTTGCCCGATATAGATGGCTTCGAAGTATGTCGCCAAATAAGAGACGTGTCCCAAGTTCCACTATTATTTTTAACGGCTCGCTCAGATGAAATCGACCGTGTGGTGGGCCTAGAAATGGGTGCGGATGACTACATCTGCAAGCCCTTTAGCCCAAGGGAGTTAGTCGCTCGTGTAAAAACAAATTTGCGGCGTTATCAGGCGCAACTTTCTACTCCACCAACAAAAAACGAAAAACTGCTGCTGAATAATGAAGATCGTAGCGTGTATTTTTACGGACAGCTACTTAAGGTAACCCGTTACGAATTTGGCATATTACAGGTCATGAAACAACACCCTAAACGCGTTTATTCTCGTGAAGAGCTACTAGAGAAAGTATGGTACGAACCAGACAACAGTATTGACCGTGTCGTAGATACCCATATAAAAACATTACGTGCCAAGCTAAAAGAGGTCGATGGGCAAACAGAACTCATAAAGACACATCGTGGTATTGGCTATAGTTTGGAAATTTCTTAATGGCATCTGTCAATTTAAGTCTGCGGGTATTTTTGGTGTATTTTGCCTTGATTGGTATGGCCGCCTATTGGGGGTTCACTGTAGTCTCTTCACAGGTTAAACCAACCATTCGCCAGACCACGGAAGAAACCCTAGTAGAGATGAGTAATTTACTGGCCGAATTTGCGTTGCCTGTCGTGCAAAACCCTCAACAACAGCATGCATTCTCTCAGCATGTAGATAACTTTCTTAAACGACAATACAACGCCACCATTTTTGGTGTGAAAAAAGAAGATGCCAGCATTCGTATTTACATGACTAATGCATCTGGCATTGTTATTTATGACTCTTCCAGCCTAGCAATAGGCCAAGACTATTCACGCTGGAATGATGTCTATTTGACCTTGCAGGGTCAATACGGTGCGCGCAGCAGCCGAAGAGTTCCCGGTGATGAAACTACTTCGGTTATGCATGTGGCTGCACCGGTTAAATTTCAGGGTGATATCATTGGTGTATTAACGGTGGCCAAAAGCAATCAATCGTTACGGCCATTCTTTGCTTTGATTAACAGTAAGCTTAAATATTGGGGAGGGCTTTTTTTAGTACTGTCTCTATTGGCAGGGGCTATTCTCTCTTACTGGCTAACCGGTTCCATTCGTAAATTGGTAAAATATGCTAAACAATTAACGAAAGGGGAAAACATACCCCCTCCAAAGCTAAGCGAACCTGAACTGATCTCTCTTGCACAAGCTATGAAAAACATGCGGGAGAAATTAACCGGTAAAGAGTATGTTGAAGAGTACTTGCTAACTATGACCCATGAAATGAAAAGCCCGCTTTCGGCTATTATGGGAGCCGCTGAGCTCATTGAACCTTCCATGCAAGATAAAGATCTTCAGCACTTCACCTCGAATATTTTATTGGAAAGTAAACGGTTAAATGGTTTTATTCAACGTATGCTTGATGTGGCCCGTATAGAAAATTTGTCTCATCTGGAAAAGACTCAGCCGGTAGATCTAAATAATTTAATCACGGCAGTAGTGGCGCAAAAACAAACAGAAGCACATAAAAAAGACATCAAATTAACGTTTATCTGTAAAGATGATGTCTGTATCGCAGGTAACGACTTTATGCTTCAACAAGTTGTGGATAACCTAATAGGTAATGCCCTTGAATTCTCTCCTCAATATGGCCAAGTAAACATTCTATGCCATGCGCAAGCTGGAGATATAAGCATAGAAGTGGCGGATGAAGGCCTAGGCATTCCAGAATATGCCCTACCGCGCGTATTTGAACGCTTCTATTCCCTACCTAGGCCATTAAGCGGGAAACGCAGCTCTGGCCTTGGGCTAACCTTTTCCAAGCGCGCAATTGAGCTGCATGGTGGCGACATAACCCTTGAGAACATTAGTCCTAACGGCGCTAGGGTACGGATTAGTCTACCTAAAATATAAAATACGCCCGCACCACATATACAACACATCTTCAGAACACATTGGTCCCGTATTGTGAGCCTACTACCCTGGAGGCTCTACATGAATAAAACCCTGCTCATAAAAACTGGCGTTATCGCCATTATCGGAATTATATTGCTAATGGTACTTGAGAGTGTCTCGGGTACCATTTCGGAACGTACAAAATTTCAAAACGTGGCTAAGAACTCAGTAGCTAAAAGCTGGACAGGCGCCCAAAATGTATTTGGGCCTATTCTGGTGGTGCCTTACACCATTAAATGGGATAGGGAAGAGTGGTCCAAAGATGGTAAGCGTAAAATAGTGCGTCACAAGACACAAAATGGTAAAAAATATATATTGCCTGCTGACACACAAATTAAGGCTAATATTGCCACCGATATCCGTTATCAGGGTATTTATCAATTTCCGGTTTACTCCACCGACTTAAATATAAATGGTAATTTTTCTTCAGAAAATATTGCCGAGCAGGTGCATGTAGTGTTACCCAGCCAAACTGCTCTACTTACTTACGGTCAGCCATATCTAGCAGTATCAGTAAGCGATGCACGCGGTATAAATAGTATTCCTTTGTTAAAATGGAGTGCAAAAGAATACGCCTTTAAGGCGGGCAGCCAATTGTCTTTCATGGATAAGGGGATTCATGCCCCATTACCCAATGACTTTTTACAATCAATTGTGAAACAAAAATTATTCCCTTTCTCGTTAAACTTAAGTTTACGGGGCATGGATGAAATTAAATTTTTCCCCACTGCACTAAATTATCAATTATCTATTAAATCCCCTTGGCCACACCCTAAGTTTTACGGTGATTTTTTGCCATTATCCCGAACCGTTAGCGATCAAGGATTTGAAGCGAAATGGGAAGTGAGTTCATTTGCCAGTAATATAGAAGAAAAAATTACCCTGTGTGAAGAACAGAAGTGTGAAAACGTAATTAAGGGGAGTTTTGGGGTGGAATTTATTGAACCCGTGAATTCGTACTTGCAATCAGAGCGCTCTTTAAAATACGGTTTTCTTTTCATTGTATTGATATTTGTAGCTTTCTTTATCTTTGAAATACTTAAAAAATTACCGATTCACCCGATTCAATACGGATTAGTAGGTTTAGCCATCGCATTGTTCTATTTACTTTTATTATCGCTGTCCGAACATTTGAGTTTCTTACTATCCTATGTGATAGCTTCCATAGGTAGTGTATTATTAATTAGTTTATATTTAGTAAACGTATTGCGAAACACTAAAACAGCAGGCATGTTCTCCGGGTTGTTAACCCTGCTTTATTTTACCCTTTACATTATTGTTAGCGCAGAAGACTTTGCGTTATTAATGGGATCGGCTCTGGTATTTTTTGTTTTGGCTGTGGTTATGATGGCAACTCGTAACATAGACTGGTATCAGATAGAAGAAGACTTAAAGGTTAGTGCGCCTAAAAGTATTTCCGAGCGTTAAAAGCTACGCAGTCAGGTCT
>JAPYOO010000292.1 GCA_029938135.1 Bermanella sp.
CGCCACCACTTAACGCATAGGCCGTGGAGCCAGTAGGAGTACAGGCAATCATACCGTCACTGCGCTGATGATAAACAAATTGACCTTCGATGCTCATATCAAACGCAATCATACGGGCCGATTTACCAGGGTGTAAAATAACGTCGTTTAAGGCTTCGCCGTAACCTATGGGCTCGCCATTTCGTTTTACTTCCGCCTCCAGCATGAAGCGTCGCTCGGTAATGTATTTGCCCTCTAAAACTTCAGCGACCTTTTCTTCTAGGTTTGCAGGGCTAATATCCGTTAAAAAACCCAAGCGTCCACGGTTTACGCCCAGTATAGGCACATTAGATTTTGCCAAGGCACGAGCGGCACCCAAAAGACTGCCATCACCGCCAATCACGACCACTAGGTCGCAAATTTCTCCCATCATTTTTGGACTACAAACTTGCAAACCATGACCCATCATTACCGAAGCGATTTTTTCTTCCAGAATGATATTCATGCCCTCACTGGCTAAAAAAGCTCGTAAACGCTTAATGGTTTCGATAACCTTTGCACTGTTCAATCGGCCTATGATGCCGACATTACGAAACTCATCCATTTAAAATACCGCGAAATTTGGTTAAATATGATGTTATTTATACCACATATGGATGGTTATTTGGACCTATGAATGCATTCGCTTCGCAATTAACTACTCCACAAGTGCGTCACCTTTTTTGGTGCCTGTTTAGTCCTGACCTGGCCACTATTGAAAACAGCCACTCGGTCACGATTAAATTCAATACACAACTCACTCAATGGTTTACGGAACTAGACCTACATCCAGATCCGCTGCTTACTTATTTGTCACAGGAAAACACCCGACTATTGGGCAGTTATTTTGAGTGCCTTTGGCAGTTCTTTTTTCAATTTAACCCTCAATGGCAGTTGCTGGCACACAATGTTCAAGTGGTTAAAGACAAACAGACTCTTGGGGAATTAGACATCATTGCCAGTCATCAAAGTCACGTTATTCATATGGAACTTGCCGTAAAATTTTACTTGCAGCACCCAGATTACGATGGTCTCCAATGCCGACATTGGCTGGGGCCGCAGTGCCGCGACAGACTCGATTTAAAATTAAGTAAACTGCAAAACAAACAGCTTCCTTTTTTGGCGCATCCCGCCACCCAAGAGACACTCCAAAAGCGGCAATTACCTTCTCCCACGCAGCAGTGTTTGATACTCAAAGGTTATTTATTTCACCAATGGAAAATGCCTTTTAAGCGACCAGCGGATGTTAATACACAGTGTTTGATGGGACAGTGGCTGCATCAATCCGACATTACATGCTTAGTAACAGGGCATGATAATTGGCTTGTTATTGAAAAACCCCAGTGGCTTAGTCACTTCAAAAGCCATAAAGAAATCCAATCCTCTTGCCTTACGGCAAAGGACATCATCCACTTTACGCTGAGCCACTTTGCCAATAGCACTTACAAACACGCCTTAATGCTTGTAAAAATTGCCAATAGTGAAGAGGGATCAATAGAAGCTGAACGGTTTTTAATCGTGAATGATGAATGGCCTAACGTATAAAAGCGGCTGTTTATCAACAAGCTCGTTAAAAGGTAATACTGGGGCGCAATACAAAGGCGGTTTCAGTTTTATCAATCAATAAGTTACCCTTGTATTTTAGTGGAGTATCACGCACAAAACCGATGCCCAGTGATACCACCCAGCCTTTTTTCTTGATGGGAATTTTTTTATCTACAATAAGTTGCTGTCCAATAGCCGCGCCGGTTTCCCTATCCATCCGGTACTTAAACTCCACCCCGCCATTTTGAATCCAAGAATAAATATCACCTAACTCCTGCACACGTTCGCGTTTCACCGCTACGTAAAATTCGTCGGTTATTAGAGGGTTGTCATGGACTTTAAAACCAAAGCGAAACGACCAACTTAATTTACGATCACTTAATACCTGGTCTCCCTTTAATTTCCATTCGAACTCTCCCCAGCGATCATCCACTAATTGGTTTTTCCGAATGTGCCAGTGGCCATAGCTGGCCAAGTACCCCATAAAGCCTTTACTCTTAATGCCCGATCCATCGGCCGACTCGTATTTCACCATATTGCCTAAGAATAACGACAACGCATAAGGCTCTTCAAAACCTGCTGTGGCCACCTCTACTAAGTTTAAGTCTTCGCTGGGAGCCAAGTCAGTGTAAAGGCCCTCCTCGTCCCGATCCTTTATTAACACCCCCAAGACGGGCAACGGGTTAATACTGGCCTCTACCAAGATAAAACGTGGCAGGTATGAGCGGAAAAATAAATCTCGATAAACCTCACTTTCCGAGCGCTTACCCAGTTCAGGAATAGGAGAGTCGTCTAAGGTTTTGAAGTAGGCAATGTTAGTGTAGTAGGGATCAAATTCATGCTCCCACTCCCCCTCTAGAGCATATGCAGGAAGAACAGCGCTGCTGCAAAAGCTGATTATCACAATAAAAAAAGAATTTATTTTTCGCAAGCTCCCCCCTCTCACATAAACCAAAATCCAAAGTCTTGGCTAATCTTAGAAGTGTAGAAGGGATTAGAGTTTAACGCTGAAGTTTGACCACTTTTTTACATGCACCCAAATCAACACAAACAAACCTGCAAGCCCTCCGAGGAAGTGAGCATCCACTACTACGTAACCACCTATAATTTGGGCCACTCCATCATCTGAATACCATTGAGTCTGCTCCCATACTAGCTTGCAGCTAATCGCTACAACAATTAGGTGGCGACGCCAAGTCTCAAGCCACTGACTAAAAAATGCCGCCATAATCAGTAAACCATGAAGTACCCCAGACGCCCCCACATAAGTACCAACAGAACCCTCAACATACAAATATATCGAGATTAGTATGCTTACTAACACATAAAATAATAACCATCGCCAAGGGGCGCCTTTGGGCTGCATCCAGGCCACTAACAATAAGCCGCCAGCATTCAGAAGTGCATGGGGCCAGCCCAAGTGCACCACATGCGCCGTTAGCAATCGCCAATACTCACCCAAATATATGGCCTCGTGATCAAAACGCAGCACACGAGTAAATGAGTCACCCATGGCGCTCAGCAGCAACATCGCTATTAGAAGGTAAATAGGCCAAGGGGCCACTGGAAAACGAAAGAAAAATGCTTGCATGAGATTTTTTATAAACAAAAGAAGAGAGACTGTATCAGCACAGCAGGGAAATAAAAATGCCTGTAATATAAGGATTAGTGAGACAAGAAAAAACAAAGCCGACTATCGAACATCCTGACTTTGTTTTACTTGCCTTACTCAAATCCTAGCTAGGTTTTTTAGGCTTGCTAGGATTTGAGTAAAATTATTATTGTTATACGCCACAATCATGGCAAAGCTTTAATAACCCCCCCCTTTTTCCTACTGAGCTTCTTCGGAAAAGGCTCGACTTTGGCTGGCGGCCAATGCCTTATCTAAGCCCCCAAGAGCCTTTAGTAAAGAGTGACATAAAGGCACCATCCAATTACAGGTTACGGCAAATTCATGGGCAAACTTAGCTTCCTGAGGGTCGCTGGAACTAGGGGCATCATCGTCTTCAAGTAACAGCTTAATACGCTTAACATTTAAGTCTTCCTCTAGCATCAAACTGATATCTTCACGCCAAATAAGCGCTAATTTACTCACAAATTTTCCTGCATCCAAATGCACTGTGAGCTCTTCTGCCAATAAATCTTGATTGCGCACTTTTACCGTACCAGCATCAGGTTCTTGAAGCTCAACCTCCTCCCCTAAAGACCAGTCTTCAGGCAGAGTATTAGGCTCACTGAGCCAGCGTGTCATCAAATGACTGGGGCTCACATCTGAACTGACCAAAGAAACAGGCAAACTGCCTAAGGTTTCACGTAGGAACGCTGTGGTGTCATCCGCTGACTTAGTGCTGGACGACAAAACAAACATCCAACCTTGGCGTGGAAAAATCAATACTGGAATACGCGATGACTTTGTAAAGGCCTTAGGCAGTAGCTCTAGGGTTAAATCATCTTTCATTTGCTGGC
>JAPYOO010000293.1 GCA_029938135.1 Bermanella sp.
CCCTGAGCCGAATCTAATCCCACCCACAACATACCCTGCTGATTCGCTAGGGTCACGAAATATTGCAGGGTACTGGTTTGGTCGCCATTCATAGCACTGCCACAGGTGAAGCCTGCCGCTATTTTGCCGGCCCACTCTTGCTGACACCAAAGCTCACTAGTGGCATCCGCAAAGGCTTTAAACTGTGCCGAGACACCGCCCATATAGGTGGGTGTACCAAATACAATGGCATCACATTTTTTTAATTTGGCCAATAGTTCAGGGTTTTCAAAACGTCCTTCAACGATTTCAGGGCCCTTAATAACATGCTGTACTACCGTGGCGCCTGCTTGTGTTTTAACACCTTCAATAAGCGACTGCGCCAACAGGCCAGTAACATCGGTTTTGGTAAAATAGACAACGGCAACTTGAATCACGTTTTTACTCCAGCGTGGATTGGACAATAAAGGGGGTTGTATAGAATTAAAGGGAACCTATTGCTAGATTCCCTTTAATTGAAAGCCTATTAAGACAAGATGCTTAGGCTGGATAATGGATAAACAAAATACCTTTAACGTGCGCCGATGGATGAATCACCCAATACTATGACCTCATCAGAGAACGTAATCGTTTGAGAGTTTTCATATTGATCAAAATTCCATTCACCCACTAGTGTGTCATCTACGTAAACACCGGAAGTGTAAACAATATCAGATTCATCCTGTGAGCTGGCATCGACATTCAGATTAATAATAATATAAAAATCTTTATCGCTGCGGCTAGCATCCTGAATTTTAATAAATGCATGGACGGAACCAGCAGGCTCAATATCGCTATTTTCAAGTTGCCCGTCTAAGCCATAACTTAAAATAAAGCCATTTTCACCTGAAATAATTTTAATCTCGTTTAGCATCGATAAATTAAGGTTTTCTGCATCACCAAGATCATCTTTGGTAACACCTATCGCTGAAGCCAATTTAAAAGCCAAGGTTAAATCACCACTACTCTGGCTATGAAAAGTAAGTTCAATCTCGGCCCCTACATTAAAACCTGCATTACTTTCATTGTTATCAACACCTGCATTAACAGAGTACCTGGCCAAAATATGTTCATCTAATGAATTTGTTAAAGTACCATCTAAAGAGAAATCCATTAACAAACGGCCTAATTCATTATCGTCATCTTGAAAATCCATACTTACATTGAAATTACCGTTAAACCTGGCTTGATCCAGTACCAACTCAACATTGTCTAGCTCATAAGCAAAAGACAAACTGGTTGCGTCAAATTCAGTTTCTTCATCAGTATTTAAGAAATCGTTTAAGGATATTTGCGAGCCTGAATCAAATTGAGTATCCATTCCTAAACGATTAAGCCCTAAACTAAAGTTAGTTTCTTCCGATGCCACCATGACATTAGAAATAGAAATACTCACCTCATTGTTATTATTCAGTGCTTCATCAGGTAACGTGATAGTAAAAGAAACTCGATTATCATACTGGCCAACAGATTCACCTCGCTCAACTAGCCATTCGCCATTATCCAAAGTTTCATCTGTTTCATATAGGCCTACAGTGACCAAAACATCGTTAATGGTTAGTTGATTGTTTGCATAGCTCACGGTGCCTTCAGAGGTAAGGTCAAAGCTTTCATCACAGGCTGGCTGACAGTGCTCATTTATTAGAGCAGCTAAAGAATAACTAGAGTTGAATTGACTGTAATCTACTGCGACCACCTCTTCGCCTTCATATATCGCGGCTTCTTCAACAATACCTAACGCCAATGTTGTGATACCGGCTAATGCAACTATTGAAGCAGCCATGGCGTCTTCATCTAAGTTTTCGGTATCTGTTTTAAATTGTTGAACCGCTTGTGTCATCGGTTGCTCCATGTCGGACATGGAAGCGTCTAGATCGTTAAATTTTCGGGTAAAGTCCTTTGCGTAGTTGATGTCGGCTTGAGATACAGAACTTTCTTCATCGTCCCCAATTAAATCATCAATACAAGCTGTTAGGCTAAGGCAGGCGGCTAACATAACCGGTAGGTATACATATTTTTTCATTATCAAATCCATTGAATATTTGTAAAAAGTTTAGCTAAGAATTTATAGTACAAGTGTACAATACAGCCGTATATTTGTCATTTTAGAAATTGAGCCATCATTTGAAATATGTAATCTGGCTGTCTGTGGTTTTTTCGTCCATGGCAGCTGCAACACCTTTTGACCTAACGCTATTATCGTGGCCAGTGCCCACTGATAAACCCAATGCATCTGCTATTAGTTATTCAAATATGGTTGGGCTTTGGTACAAAAAAGACGGCCAAGAACTTTCACAGAGCGAGCGTGACGCCTCCTTTCGTTACATTACAACGTTTAAATCAATTAACTTAGACGTTCACGTTTCTAGCTATGACCGCTCTATAAAATATAAGAGTGATGGTAACCGCTTTAATTTTATTGATGCCGATAGTGATTTTAAGGTTGAAATTGATCATGAAAACTACACTGTGGGAATGGGGAATAAAACACAGTTAATCGCTATTAAACTAAACAAGTCATCCTTTAGCATTAGCCGCGTTAAGCATGAACGAAAATTTGAGCTGAATATTCAAGCAGAGCTTACTAACCCAAAACCGGGACAGTTTGTATTTGACTATAGGTGGCAAGACTACAGCTGGATTGTTGGCATCAAAAATCCATATTATTCAGTTACATTTGAGCAGTACCAAAATAATGATGATGATCAAAAAATTGTTCTTAGTCATCAGTCCCATCATTGGCAACATGAATTGAGTCGACACAAAATAAACCTGAACTATGGGGATTTAGCACTAGCGGATACTGAATATAATTACGGCGCACTTTCTTGGTTTTCAAAAGGTGAGGTTTGGCATTACTCGATAAAAAATGAGCAAGATCATAGATGGTGGAGGATATCTCTTATAGATTCAGATATTGAAAACCGCTCAGCAGGTGCAGCCGGACTAACCAACGTAATCGGCGTCAATGCCGCCTTAGCAGGGGCCAACTGGTATTATGGATTAAAAGCGGATTTCAAAAATTCTGGCATTAAATTTGGTAATGGTTGGCAGGCATCCAATCTCTTAAATCTAAAAGAGGCTCGGTGGGAACATGCTTGGCACATCTCACTAAATAAGCTCCAGCCCAGTGTGAATTCCAAGATCTATAAAAGTGTCATATTAATCGGCACACCTAATTTAGAAAATGAAGAACAAACACACATTAAATACGTATATGGCTCAGGCCTAAATTGGCAGTCGAAGCTTATTTGGCAAGATTTTGCCATGACGCTATCAGTAAGCCAATTTATTCCAATAACTATCAAGGAAAACAGAATTGAAAGTGAAAGTGATGATGGAGGTAATAGTGGTAATGAATCAGGCCCAGCTAACTCAAGCACACGTGAAAATAGGCATGTGGGTTATACACTGGGTCTAGACCTTATATATTCATTTTAATCCGTAGTGAAGTCCGATTTTATTAGACCAAAACACCACAGATCATGGAATTTATTTTTCCAGTAGCCTGCTTCACGCCTTAAACCTTCCTTCTTAAAACTTAACTTTAGTAAAAGCGCCTCTGAGCCTATATTGCCAGGAATGGTATCCGCTTGAATTCTATTGATATCGGCACAGGCAAGCTGCCCACTAAAGGCCGCCTGTATTATTCGCTCTACCGCTTCGCTGGTGTAGCCGCCACGCCAATAGCTGGGCAGTAGGTCATAACCCAGAACCGCCTGTTTCATTTTTTCATTCCATGAATTAAAGCCGCACGTGCCAATTAGCTCGCCGGTTTCTTTTAAGCGTATGGCCCAACGAATGCCCAAGCCATTTTCAAAACGCGTATTAAAGAAGGTTATTAGCTCAGTGGCTTGGGTGGCATTTTTAAACGCCGTCAGATCATAATATTCAATAACGGCTTCATTAGAAAAAAGCGTAAATACACTCGCAGCATCATTTTTGGATAACTGGGTTAGTTTTAAACGAGGGGTTTCTAAATTGGGGAAATGCATTTTCCTTCCTTGGAT